>VAZT01000221.1 GCA_005884825.1 Alphaproteobacteria bacterium | reverse complement strand
TCGACTGATGTTCCGAATCACCGACTCGCTTCACCGGTAACCGGATCGCAACGCGCCGGAGCTATCACCCCCCGGAAGCGTTACCACATATCAGACAACGCTGCCTCAAAGAGGCGCAATGACCATTGGGTGTGCAATGCCGCCGCTTGAAACCATCGAAGAACAACCCGCGATTACCAAGCCGCGGCGGTTGTCGGTCCCGACCGCGGTTGCTCGGTTCGAGATCCGCTATAGCCGCTTTCTCGACCCCAAAGGCAATGCGGAACGCGGATTGCCTGATTTTGCCCGCGACCGCGCCGAGCTGGTCGCGCTCTACCGCGCGATGGTGCTGGCGCGGCGCTTCGATACAAAGGCGGTGGCACTGCAGCGCACCGGGCGGCTGGGCACCTTTGCCTCGGCGTTGGGCCAGGAAGCAGTCCCCGTCGGGGTCGCGAGCGCGATGCGCGCCGAGGATGTGCTATTGCCGAGCTTCCGTGAGCACGGTGCCCAGCTGTGGCGCGGGGTCAGCCCGGTCGAGCTGCTGCTGTTCTGGGGCGGCGACGAGCGGGGCAGCAATTTTGCCGAACCTCGCGAGGATTTCCCGGTCTGCGTTCCGGTCGGGACACACGCCCCGCACTCCGTTGGTGTCGCGCTTGCCTTCAAGCTGCGGCAAGAGAAGCGGGTGGCCGTGTGTGTGTTCGGCGACGGCGCAACGTCGAAGGGCGATGTGGCCGAGGCGCTGAATGCCGCCGGCGTCTGGCAATTGCCGGTCGTCTTCGTGATCAACAACAACCGCTGGGCGATCTCGGTGCCGCTGGCCCATCAGACGGCGGCCGAAACCCTGGCGCAGAAGGCCATCGCTGCCGGCATCGAGGGCGAGCAGGTTGACGGCAACGACGTCATCGCGGTTCGCGAAGCGATGTCCCGGGCGCTTGGCAAGGCCCGCGCCGGCGGCGGCCCGCATCTGATCGAGGCGCTTACCTACCGGCTCGGCGACCATACGACCGCCGATGACGCGAGCCGTTACCGCAGCGGCTCCGAAGTCAGCGCACGCTGGGCGGAGGAGCCGATCGCCCGGTTGCGCAATTATCTTGTCGCGGAAGGCATGTGGGGCAAGGCGGATGAGGAGCGGCTGCTCGCCGAGATCACTCTGACGATCGAGCGCGCCGCGGAAACCTATCTCGCGACCCCGCCGCAGGGGATCGAAACAATTTTCGATTTCACTTACCAGACATTGCCGAAGGACCTCGCCGAGCAACGCCAGGCGGCCCTCGATCCAATGGCACTCGAACGGGCGGGAAAGTGAGGCGTCGATGCCCGAGATCACGCTCGTTCAGGCCGTCAACTTGGCTCTCGCCCGCGCGATGGCCGACGACCCGTCGGTTCTCGTCCTTGGCGAGGACGTCGGTGCGGAAGGCGGCGTCTTTCGCGCAACCGAGGGGCTGCTCGACCGCTTCGGAGCCGATCGCGTGCTCGACACACCGCTCGCCGAGGGCGTCATTGCAGGCATGTCGGTCGGCCTCGCCGCGCAGGGTTTCCGCCCTGTATCGGAAATCCAGTTCACGGGCTTTATCTACCCGACAATCGATCAGCTGGTGAACCACGCGTCGAGGTTGCGCACGCGCACCCGTGGCCGGCTGACCTGCCCGATGGTGATGCGCTCGCCTTATGGCGCCGGGATCCGTGCGGTCGAGCACCATTCCGAGAGCCCGGAGGCGATGTTCGTCCACGTTCCGGGTCTGCGGGTGGTGATCCCATCCTCTCCGGCGCGCGCCTATGGCCTGCTTCTCGCGGCGATCCGCGACCCGGACCCGGTCGTCTTCCTCGAACCGACGCGGCTCTACCGCGCGGCGCGCGAGGAGGTCGAGGACAACGGCGAGGCCTTGCCGCTCGACCATTGCTTTGTGCTGCGCGAGGGGACCGACATCACTCTCATCACCTGGGGCGCCATGACCAAGGAGACTTTGGCCGCGGCCGACCGGCTTGAAGTCGACGGGGTCAGCGCCGAGGTGATCGACGTCGCGACATTGAAGCCGCTCGACAGCGACGGGCTGCTCGCCTCAGTCGCCAAAACCGGCCGCTGCGTCATCGTGCACGAAGCTCCTTTGACCGGTGGGGTCGGCGCCGAGATCGCCGCCCGGATCGCCGAGCGGGGTCTCGTCTCGCTGCTCGCCCCGATCGAGCGCGTAGCTGGCTGGGACACGGTCATGCCATTGCCGCGCCTCGAACAGCAATACCTGCCGAGCGAAGCCCGCATCCTCGCCGCCGCTCGCCGCGTATTGGCGTACCAATGAGCCCTGTTCCGAGGTTCTCCCTCTCCGCCCCTGGGGGCGGAGAGGGTCGGGGTGAGGTGGGAAGAAAGCTCCGCCTGGACCGCAGCGCGACCCACCTCACTCTCCCACGCCTCCGGCGCGGGCCCCTCCCTCTCCCCCCTGAGGGGCGGAGAGGGGCAAGGATCCGGTCATGAGCACGTTTGTGCTGCCGGATCTCGGCGAGGGGTTGCAGGAGGCCGAACTCGTTGCCTGGCATGTCGGCGAGGGCGACCATGTCGTGGCCGACCAGCCGCTCGTCTCGGTCGAGACCGAGAAGGCGGTCGTCGAGGTGCCATCGCCGCAAGACGGGAAGATCGCCCGGCTGTGCGTCCAGCCGGGAGAAAGGGTCAAGGTCGGCGGTCCCCTGGTCGAGTTCGAGGAGGGTCCCCGGGCGGACACCGGCACAATCGTCGGCGAGCTTGCCGCAGCCCCCCCGCCGGTTCTCCCACCCGCACCTCAAGTGCCGGCGGTCAGGGCCGCGCCGGCGGTGCGCGCTCTGGCGCAGCGGCTCGGCGTCGATCTGGCCGAAATTACCGCGAGCGGCCCCGGCGGCGCCGTCACCAGCGCCGATGTCGAGCGCGCCGCCCGCGCGCAGACCGCAGCCGGGCCGGTCGAGCCGCTCGCCGGCGTGCGCCGGGCGATGGCCGTTAACATGGCCCGCTCGCATGCGGAAATCGTGCCGGCGACGGTGTCCGACGAAGCCGACATCGCCGCCTGGGCGCCGCAATCCGATGTCACGATCCGGCTGGCTCGCGCAATCGCCGCGGGTTGCGCCGCCTCGCCCGGGCTCAACGCCTGGTATGACGGCCGCACGATGGAGCGCCGTCTTCTGAAACAGATCGATCTCGGCCTGGCCGTCGACACCGAGGACGGGCTCTTCGTGCCGGTCCTGCGGAATATCGGCGGACGGGACGCCGCCGATCTGCGCCGCGGGATCGAGGCGATGAAGAAGGATGTGCGCGCCCGCAAGGTCCCGGTCGCCGAATTGCGCGGCCAGACCATCACCTTGTCCAATTTTGGGATGTTCGCCGGGCGTTTCGCGGCGCTCGTGATCGTCCCGCCGCAGGTCGCAATTCTCGGCGCGGGACGCATTACGGAGCGGCCGGTCGTCGCCGACGGGAACGTCGCCGCCCATCGGATCTTGCCCCTGTCGCTGACCTTCGACCACCGCGCAGTCACCGGCGGTGAGGCCGCCCGTTTCCTCAAAGCCACGATCGAGGACCTCGAAAAGGCCGATTGATGCCCCTCGTTCGGCTGCTGCTCAATATTCTCTGGATCATTACCGGCGGCTTGTGGATGGCAGCCTTATGGCTGCTGGCCGCGATCATCATGGTGATTACGATTGTCGGCATTCCGTGGGCGCGGGCGGGGTTCAATATCGCGGTCTACACCCTGCTGCCGTTCGGGCAAGAGGCCGTAAGCCGCGCCGACTATACCGGGCACGAAGATATCGGGACCGGCCCGCTCGGCACGCTCGGCAATCTGATCTGGCTCGTGGTGGCGGGATGGTGGCTCGCCCTAGCCCACCTGATCATCGCGCTCGGTCTGGCGATCACAATCATTGGCCTGCCCTTCGCCTGGGCGCACCTAAAGCTCGCCGGCCTCGCCCTGTGGCCGATCGGCAAGATCATCGTCCCGATCGAAGACCGCCGGAATGCCAGGTGAACGAGCCATTGCTGCCAAAGACTGTCCTGTGCACTGACCCTAATCGAAAGACCAGTAAGTTAAAATTAATATTCTGTATTCACTATGATTTGGATCCGGAACCTTACCGAATGTTGCTTGCATGTACGTACTCCAAAGATTGCTACAGGATCGGCTTGGCGTTACGGCGGTAGAGTATGCACTGATCGCCGCGCTAATTGCGGTCGCAGCGATAGCGGCGTTCACCCTTGTCGGTACGCGGCTCAGCACGACGTTTAGCACCATCGCAAATAAGCTGTAGTGAACCAAGTGCGACCGGTGTTTCAGTCACTTGCCCCTGGAGGGGCCAGATATAGTCTCAAAACGCGCCTTTATTCGATCATTGCCTTTCTCGGTCTGCTCCCGATCCTGGGTGTGGCCCTTGCATTATTGGCAGTCGAATTGTCCCGGCACGACGATGCGGCCCTGGACCGCGCGGCCCGAGGCACGATCAATCTCGAGCGCGTCAATGGGCTGGTCTACGCCGTCGTGATGGAATCGCGCGGCATTTACATGTCCGCGGATTGGACGGCAGCGGAACCGTTCGGCAGAAATCTCACCCGTCAGCTCGGCGAGCTTCAGGATGTGGCGCGGGCCTGGAAGGCCGACGTCATCGCCTCTCAGCAATCCAACATCGAAGACTTGGCGGAGCGTATCGATCAATTCGTTCGCTTTCGCACGGAGCTGGTACGCCTCGGCAAGGAGGAGAGCACGGCGGCCGCCCGCGCGTTTGGCGACAATGACGCAAATCGCACCGTCAGGACCGCGCTCAACAACAGTTTGCATACGGTCGCCCGCGCTTATGAGCAGGAAATCGCGCGAGCACGCAGTCAGGTCGAAGCGGATGAACGTTATTTTCTGACGATTTTGTTGGCTGTCGCCACGCTCGGCGCCATAGCACTGGCCGGCGGCCTCTTATTCGTCAAAGCCGGGCTCATGGCACCGGTGCTGCGAATGCGAGACTCGATGCTGCGCCTGGCGCAAGGCGACCTCGACTTGGCGATCGATGGGCGGCAGCGCGCCCACGAACTCGCCGAAATGGCCAGGGCGGTCGAAGTATTCCACACCACATTGGTGGAACGCCAGAAGCGCAATCGCGAGACGCGTTTGCTCTCGGACCTCAATGAATGGCTCCAGTCCTGCAACTCGTTGGGCGAACTCTACCAGATGGTGGCCGAATTCCTCGGCCGATTGCTTCCCGGCTGTGCCGGCAGCCTCTATATCTACGCCAATTCGCGGGACGTGCTGGAAAGCGCCAACGCCTGGAACGGCGGTAAGATAATGCCGGCAATGCATCCCGATGACTGCTGGGGCTTGCGGCGCGGACGGCCCTATACGTTCGGCCAAAACGAGATCGACTTTCGGTGCTCGCATGTCGATCCGTCGGTAACGAGCGAATATTGCTGCATTCCGATCCTTGCTCATGGTGAGACAATCGGATTGCTGAATCTCGAATTCCGGTCAAACGGCGAAAAACCGAACAAAGAAGCGAGCGCGGAGCAGCGCCGGTTGGGGCTTGTTTGCGCCGAGCAAATCAGCCTGGCAATAGCCAATGTCAAACTGCGCGATCAGTTGCGCGACCAGTCGATACGCGACGTGCTGACCGGATTGTTCAACAGACGGTACATGCTGGAGACCTGCCGCCGCGAATTTTCGCGAGCAGCGAGGGCCGCTCAAAGCATCAGCATGCTTTCGATCGACGTCGATCATTTCAAGAAATACAATGATAACCACGGCCACGATGCCGGCGATATGGTATTGCGTGCTGTCGGCAATTGCCTCGAAAATCTGTTCCGTAACGAAGACATTCCTTGCCGGTTCGGCGGCGAGGAATTCGTCGTCATTATGCCGGGGGCGGACGCAGCTGCCGCGTTGCGTCGGGCCGAGCAGCTTCGCAGCAAAGTCGAGGACATCGTCGTCCGCTACCTCGAAAAGAACCTGCCGCGGATCACCGTGTCGATCGGCGTGGCGGTCTTCCCGGACGCCGGCGACAATCCCCAGGCAGTACTGAAAGCCGCCGACCAAGCCTTGTACCGGGCAAAGGAAAAGGGCCGCAACCGCGTCGAGCTGTCCGGCGCCGCAGCATTGGACGCCGACGCGCCGGAGCCGCATTCCGTGGCAATGCACCGCGTATTGGCGCCCAGCTTTTACGTTCCAGCTGGGGAACAGG
>VAZT01000220.1 GCA_005884825.1 Alphaproteobacteria bacterium | reverse complement strand
CGCGCTGAAGCCCGCCACCTTCAACGCGGTGGCGGCCGCAAACGAAATCGCCACCGGTGAGGTGGACATTCTAGTGGCCGGCAAGGATTGCCGCGCCGTGGCCGAGGCCGCCGCCAAGATCGCCGGAGGGAGAAAGGTGCTGCTCGCCGAGGACGCCGCCTACGAGCACGGGCTCGCCGAGAATGTCGCGCCGCTCGTCGTCAAGCTCGCCGAGCATTATTCGCATCTGCTGGCCACGGCGACGACCTCCGGCAAGAATTTGATGCCGAGGGTGGCGGCGCTGCTCGATGTGATGCAACTGTCGGACATCAGCGCGGTTGTGTCGCCGGACACGTTCGTGCGCCCGATCTATGCCGGCAATGCGCTCGCGACCGTGCAATCCCGGGACCCGATCAAGGTCATCACAGTCCGCGGCACAGCGTTCCCGCCGGTCGAGGCGACGGGAGGCTCGGCGGCGATCGAGCCGGTGGAGACGGCGGGTGAAACGGGGCTGTCGGAGTTTGTCGGAGCGGAGCTGTCGAAATCGGAGAGGCCCGAGCTGACTAGTGCCCGCATTATCATCTCAGGCGGTCGGGGCATGCAATCCGGAGAGAATTTCCATTTGTTGGAAACGGTCGCCGACAAGCTCGGTGCCGCGGTCGGCGCCTCGCGCGCCGCCGTCGACGCCGGTTTTGTCCCTAATGATTACCAGGTCGGCCAGACCGGCAAAATCGTCGCGCCTGAACTCTACATCGCCGTCGGTATTTCCGGCGCCATCCAACACCTAGCCGGGATGAAAGATTCGAAAGTCATCGTCGCAATCAATAAAGATGAAGAAGCGCCGATATTTCAGATTGCCGATTACGGCCTGGTCGGCGATATGTTCAAGATCCTCCCCGAGCTCGCAGACGAGCTCGAGCGCCGCAAGTGAGCGCGGCTCCGACCTCGCTCGAAGGGCTGCGCCGGATCGGCATCGTCGGTGCCGGGCAGATGGGCGGCGGCATCGCCCATGTGTGCGCGCTCGCCGGCATCGACGTGGTCGTGGTCGACATCAACGAGGAAGCGCTGCTACGCGGGCGACAGGCGATCGAGCGCAACTTGGCGCGCCAGGTTGCCCGCGGCACGATCCGGGAAGAAGACAAAGACGCCGCGCTCGCTCGAATTCAAATGGGGCTCGATTACGCGCTGTTCGCCGAGTGCGGGATGGTGATCGAAGCGGCAACCGAGAAGGAAGAGATCAAGCGCGAGATCTTCAAGAAGCTGACCCCGGCCCTGAAGCCCGATACGCTGATCGCTACCAACACGTCGTCGATCTCCATTACCAGGCTCGCCTCGGCGACCGACCGGCCCGGCAAGTTCATCGGCATGCACTTTATGAACCCGGTGCCGGCGATGAGCCTCGTCGAGCTGATTCGCGGGATCGCCACCGATGAAGAAACCTTTGCGGCGACGCGCGAACTCGCCCTGAGGCTCGGCAAGACCCCGGTCGCGGCCGAGGATTTTCCGGCGTTTATCGTCAACCGCATTCTGCTGCCGATGATCAACGAGGCGGTCTACACGCTCTACGAGGGGGTGGGGTCCGTCGAGGCAATCGACACCGCGATGAAGCTCGGCGCCAATCACCCGATGGGGCCGCTCGAGCTCGCCGACTTCATCGGCCTCGACACCTGCCTGTCGGTCATGCAGGTGCTCTATGAGGGGCTCGCCGACAGCAAGTATCGGCCTTGTCCGCTGCTGGTGAAATATGTCGAGGCCGGCTGGCTCGGCCGTAAGGCGAGCCGTGGTTTCTACGACTATCACGGGGAAAGGCCGGTCCCGACCCGGTGATCTGCAATACTCGCCGCGAAATCTTGTCCCAGTTGGGTGAATTCGATATCAAGCCGTCACAATCGCGTGCTATTCCGGCCCGCGAGCGTCTGCTAGCGGGACGGGTGTTTCGTGGCGGTTAGTCTGGACAATTGCCCGGCTTTGGTGCTGAACGCGGATTTTCGGCCGCTGAGCTACTTTCCGCTGTCACTATGGTCGTGGCAGGATGCGATCAAGGCGGTATTCCTCGATCGCGTCAACATCATCGATCATTACGACGTGTGCGTCCGCAGCCCCTCGCTGGAGATGCAATTGCCGAGCGTCGTCTCGTTGAAGGAATACGTGCCCGCCGCGCGCCACCCGGCGTTCACCCGGTTCAACGTCTTTCTGCGCGACCGGTTTACCTGCCAGTATTGCGGCGAGCCCTATCCCTCGCATGATCTGACCTTCGATCATCTGGTGCCGCGCTCGCGCGGCGGCCGCACGATCTGGACCAATGTCGTGACCGCCTGCGCCACCTGCAATCTGTGGAAAGGCAATCGCTTGCCGCGGGAGAGCGGAATGTACCCCCGGCATCGCCCGGTGCAGCCGACGACCTACATGCTGCAGGAAAACGGCCGCGCGTTCCCGCCCAACTACTTGCACGAAAGCTGGCGCGACTACCTCTACTGGGACACCGAACTCGACCCGTTCTGATTACGCGCCTGCGCAGCCGCGGCCTTCGACTCGTTGAGCGCGGCCGCGCCGCGGGGAATCAGCCCTTGACGCCGCCCATCGTCAGGCCGGAGGACATGCGGTTGCGGAATGCGTAATAGGTCGCGATCGGCGGCAGGGCGTATATGATGGCGGTCGCCATCATATAATTCCACGGCGCGACGTCGCTGTTGAGGAACTGGGCGAGCGCCACCGGTACGGTCATGCTTTGCTTATTCGAGAGCAATAAGAATTGATAGAGGTATTCGTTCCACGCCAGCAGCAGCGCGTAGGTGCCGACTGCGACTAATGCGGGCGCCATCAGCGGCAGATAAATACGGAAATATATCTGGACCGGCGAGGCGCCGTCGATACGCGCCGACTCGTCGAGCTCGAGCGGGATGCTCCTGCCGTATTCCTGGAAGATAAAGATTGCATAGGGCGTGGCGAAGGTCACCAACACCGCGATCACCGACCACGGGTTGTTCTGCAGCCCGTAGTGCTGCATGATCAGGTAGAACGGGATCGCCAGAAACGAGGCCGGGATCACATAGGTCAACAGCGCCGCGTTGGTGATCAGCCAGCCGTTGCGGATGCGCATCCGACCAACGGAGAAGGTGGTCAGCGAGCCGATGACCAGCACCAGCAACGTCACCATCACACCGATGAAGACGCTGTTGCCAAACTGGTGCCAGAAATATTCGAGATACCAGTAGCCCTGGGTCAGGACGATCCAGAAACTGTCGGCAGACGCTTTTGGGGGCCAGAGATGGTCGCTGAACACGTCGCCCTCGGACTCGAACGACACCATCACCATGTTGTAGAGCGGCGCCAGCGTCCACACCAAGAGGACGACGCTGAGGATCGCGGCCCCCGCATTGGTCAAGTAACGCCATCTTCGCGCGGCGCGCCGCATCCGCTCCGCGGGCCGCGCGCCGGAGGCCGACGCTACCGGCCGGGTATCCGCAGTGATCGTGCTCACAGCTGCACCTCCGTGTTTTTCAGCCTGCGCATCAGGATGATCACCAGCGGGATCAGCAGCGGCAGCGCCGACATCACGACGGCTACGCCGAGCCGCGGATTGGCGAGATCAAACGCGTCGCGGATGCCAAGCGTGGCCAACAGATGCGTCGAGTTGGCCGGCCCGCCGCCGGTGATGAAATATACCGTGTTGAAGTTGCCGAGCAGAAAGATCGTCGCCAGCAGGGTCAGGACCAGATAGAGGTTGGCGAGCAGAGGAAAAGTTACGTGGGCGAACCGGCGCAGCCCAGTGGCACCATCGACCTTGGCTGCGTCATAGATCTCCTGTGGGATCGACATTCTGCCGGCGAGCAGGATCACGGTCCAAAACGGCAGCCACCTCCAGATATGGGAGCAGACGGCCGCGCCGAGGGCGAGCCAGCGCGAATTGAGCCAGGACGGGCCGTCGATACCGAACAGGATATAGAGCGCGTTGTTGAGCAGACCCCATTCGCCGTTCAACATCCAGTGGATCGAGATGAAGCTGGGCAGCTCGGGCACCGCCCAGGGCAGGACGAAGATCATCAGCAGACCCTTGACCCACCAGCCCGGACGCATAAAAAAGCCCGACAGCATAAGGGCAAAAAACAGCTTGAGGTTCACCCCGAACGCAACGAACACCAAGGTGTTGATCACCGTCTGCTGGTAGATCGGGTCGGAGAACACCTCCGTATACAATTTCGGCTCGCTGCCCATCCACAGCCCGTAAAAGACGGGATAGACAACAAAGGCAAAAAACACCCCGATATAGGGCACCAGAAAAGCGAGCGCCCAAGTGAATTCAGAGCCTCGCAGGCCGCCCCGCCAATAACGCCAAAGCGATCGCGCCCGGGCTGCCGGGCGGCCGAATTCGATAGCCGATAGGGTGGTCATGATAGCCTCAAGCCTGCTGGATTGGATATTTTGCGAAGATCGCCTCGGCCCGCTTGAAAGCCTTGTCGATCGCCTGTTCCGGAGTCATCCCGTTGTTCATGACGTCGAACATGGCGACGCTGAACGCATGCTCGCCATTCAGTTCGGCGGTCGCCGGGTTATAAACTTCGTAGATCGGCATCGACGGACCGAGCAACGTCAGCTCGGCATACGACTTGCGATGCGGGTCCTCCTTGAGCCAGAACGGGTCGCTCTGGACGAGTTCGGGGACCGGCAGCATAAAGCGGCCGAGCCCGCCCTTCAGCCACTCGTTCAGCAATTTCGGCTGCGCCAAATATTTGAGAAACTCCTTGGCCGGCGCGACGTTCTTCGCCCCCTTCGGGATGACTGCGCCGTTTGTGATGATCTGGGCCGGCAGCGGCTCGCCGTCATTGCCGAGCGGCAGGCCCATCGTGACGATGTCGTTGTAATCCTCTTTCTTCTTGAAGACCGCAACCTCGGTTGAGATCGTGCCGTCGAAATCCATCACCATCAGCTTGGAGTGGAAGGCGTTGTTATCGTCGGCGTCGTTCCAGTTGACGCAGCTCGGCGGGACGTAGCCTTTCTTGAAGGGGGTGGTCAGCCGCTCGATCGCCTTCGCCGCCGCCGCACGCACCTGCGGGTCGTCGGTATGGAGCCTGCCATCCGGGGTGACCAGGTCCTTGCCGCCATAGGCGATCATGAACGCGTTATAGGTGGCGATCGGGTCGACGCCGTTGGCGGTCAGCTGATAACCATAGGCGTAAATGTTGCGAATGCCCTGCTTGCGCAGATTATCCTGAACTGGCATGAAGAAGTCGAGAAACGCATCCCAGGTCTTCGGAAGGTCCTCGATCTTGGCGCCGCCCTTTTCGACCAACGATCTCCAAATATGGAACGGCCAGCCGGTGATCCTCAGCGGGACCATATAATAGCCACGCTTTTTAGTGATCCCGTTATAGAGAAAGGAGGAATCAACCGCGATCTTGACGAAATCTTTTTTCTGCGTTTCAACGATGTCGCCGACATCGAGCAGTTTGTCATCCCAAGACTGCAATGCGGCAAATTCGAGGTCAGCGGTCTCCATTATGTCGGGGACGACGCCGCTAGTGATCGCTGAGACTGCCTTCTGCCGCAGCGGCGCGAACGGGATGATGCTGAGGTCGACCTTATTGCCGCTCGCCTTCTCGTAATCGGCGACGATCTTTTTGAGGGAGATGTCCTCCTCTTCAGCGAAGCCCTGACCCCACCACATTTCCGCGGTCGTCGCCGCCGCGTTGGCGATATAGGGTCGCGCCAGGGCTCCAACCGTGCCGAGCCCCAGAGAGCCGCCGAGCACCGAACGCCGCGTCAGGCTGGTCATTTCCTTTTCCGCCTTCCTCATGCCTGCACGATCGGATATTTGGCGAAGATCGCTTCGGCCCGCTTGAACGCCTTCTCGATCGCCTGTTCCGGCGTCATCCCGTTGGTCATCACGTCGAGCATGGCAAGGCAGAAGACATGTTCGGCGCTCACATCGGCCATGGCCGGGTTGTAAGCTTCGTAGAGCGGCTCGGTCGGACGCATCAGCGTCTCATCGGCGTACGCCGTACGATGGGGATCCTCTTTGAACCAGAACGGGTCGCTCTTGGCGATTTCGGGGAGCGGCAACGCCCATCGGCCGAGCCCGCCCTTTAGATATTCGTTCAGCACGTTGGGCTGGATCGCGTATTTTAGAAACTCCTTCGCCACCGTGACGTTTTGCGCCCCTTTCGGGATCATCGCGCCGAAGATCGGCATCGGGCTCGGCACCTCCTTGCCGTCATTGCCGAGCGGCATGCCGCGGGTCACGATGTCGTCGTATTCTTCCTTTTTCTTATAGAGGGCTACCTCGGTTGACAGCGACCCGTCGAAATCCATCACGATGAGCTTGGCGTGGAAGGCATTGTTGTCGTCGGCGTCGTTCCAGTTGACGACGCCCGGCGGCACGTAGCCCTTCTTGAAGGGCGTGGTTAGTTTGGCGATCGCCTTGACCGCCGCATCTTTTACCTGCGGATCGTCTGTGTGCAATTTGCCGTCCGGCGTGACGAGGTTCTTGCCGCCATAGGCCATCAGAAAGCCCTGAAACGTGATGGCGGGATCGACCCCGTTGGCGGTCAGCTGATAGCCGTAGGCGTAAATGTTGCGCGTGCCCTGCGCCCGCAATTTGTCTTGCACCGGCATGAAGAAATCGAGGAATGCGTCCCAGGTATTCGGAATGTCCGAAACCTTGAAACCTGCCTTCTCGACCAGAGAATTCCAAATATGAAACGGGATCCCAGCTGCCTTCATTGGCACGCCGTAGAATGCGCGCTTCTTGGTCGTGTTGTTGTAGCTGTAGGTGGCGCGCAGCGCCGTGTCGATGTATTGCGATTTCTGGGGCTCGACGATGTCGCTGACGTCGACGAGCTTGTCGGCCCATGCGTTCAGCGGCAGAAAGGAGAAATCGGCGTATTCCATGATGTCCGGGACGACGCCGCTGGTTATCGCCGAGACTTCCTTCTGGCGCAGCGGCGCGAACGGAATGATGCTGTCCTCGATCTTATTGCCGCTGGCTTTCTGGTAGTCGGCCACCAGCTTTTTGAAGGCGATATCCTCTTCTTGAGCGAAACCTTGGGTCCACCAGACCTCTGCGGTCGTCGCCGCCGCGTTGGCGATATGAGGCCGCGCCAGAGCACCGGCGGCGGCAAGCCCGAGAGAGCCGCGCAGCACCGAGCGCCTGGTAAAGATCGTCATACCCGTCTTCCTTCCCCGTTTCTCGCCGCGAATCCCAAGCGGACTCGCCTTGGTTGTTGTCTCCCGAGACCACTATAGAACGCCGCCCAGGTATACTCAAATGTTAATCGATGCCACCGCCCCGAACTCGCGATACCGTGATATAGCGGCGCAGCGCGAAGAAAATCCCAACGGGAGGCAGCGCATAAAGGATCGCGGCGGCCATCATGGCGTTCCATGGCGCGTCGGTATCCTCGAACAAGTGGGCCTGGGTCATCGCCACGGTCATGTTTCGTACCGAGGAGAGCAGCACGAACTGGTACAGGTAGTCGTTCCAGGCGAGCAAGAGGGCGTAAATCGCAACCAAAGACAGCGCCGGCGCCATCAGCGGCAGATAAACGCGCGAATACACCTGGACCGCGGAGGCGCCGTCGACGCGGGCTGCGTCGTCCAGCTCGATCGGCATCAACCTGCCATAGTAAAGCAGGACCAAGATGGTAAACGGGGTGGCGAACGTTACTTGCGCCGCAATAACCCCCCAGAAATTATTCGAGAGCCCGTAGGCGTGCATCATCCGATGGAACGGGAACACCAGGAAGGATGCTGGGATCGCGTAGGTGAGGACCGATGCATCGGCGAGCAGTTCGCCTTTGGCGAGGCGCATCCGGCCCACCGCGAAGCTCGCCATCGAGCCGAAGAGCACGGTCAGGAACATCGTCAGCAGACCGATGTAGAGGCTGTTGCCGAACTGACGCCAGAAATGTTCGAGATACCGGTCGTCCTGCATCAAAACGACTCGGAAGCTGTCGAGCGATAATTCGGGCGGCCAGATATTGCCGCTGAACTCGACTTCGCCTTCCTCGGGATCGAGCGCGATCAACAGCATATTGTAGACGGGC
>VAZT01000704.1 GCA_005884825.1 Alphaproteobacteria bacterium | reverse complement strand
CGATCTGGTGCGAACTCGCGGTTTAATTTAACTGCGCTGCAGGAACCGCTCCGCCGCGGCTGCGAGCGTGTCCTTTCCTTCCCTGAACCGTGCGGTCGGGAAGAGGAGCAGAGCGCGGCCATTCGGACCGAGGCCGTGGAGATCATGGGCAATTTCGAAGTGGTCCCCGCGCGACACGGCGATCGGGATTGCGTCCGGCAGCGAAGTGCGCGAGAGGTCCTCGGCGCCAATCTCTCCGATCGCAAACTCCTGACCCGCAAACGCGACGCGTCCGCGCGAACCGGGAAACCGCCCGAGGCCGACAAAGGCCGGCGCCGCAAGCGCCGCGGCCGAGAAGGTGGTCTCGAATTCGAAGTGCCGGGCGATCGACTCGGCAAAGCTGGCCTCGGCGATCCGCAGCACGATCGGCATTGTCGGATTGCGGGCTCGAGCACCGAGCGCGATCTCCAGATTCAGGGTATCGACGTTGGTCAGGGCGATCAGCCCATGTGCGGCGGCAAGATTACAGAGATCGAGCGTCGTGTCTCGGCTCGCATCCCCGGTCAGCAAATCGAAATGCTGCTCGCGCGCCCTTTCGACGATCGTGGCGTCGGGGTTGAGCTCGACCACTACGAGCCGCTTTCCGAGCGCGAGAAGCAGGTCGATCACCCCGGAGCCGATACTGCCGGCACCGCATATCACAATGTGCCCGCGGCGGTGCACCGGACGCAGGCCTTGCATGGTGACCCAGTGTATCCGCGTCAAAAGCGAAGCACCGAAAGCGATAAAGAGGCCAGTCAGCGTGATGCCGGACAACATCAGCAGCATCGCGACAACGATTTCGAGAGGCTTGCTCCGGTCAGGGGTCAGATCGCCGTATCCCGTCGTCGTCATCGTAGCGACAACAAAGTAGACGGCGTCGAGCCAGGCGCCTCCGAATACAGCGTGAAAATACCACGTCCCGATGAGGAGCACGATCAGGGTGACACAGGCGAGCCGGGCAAGGATCGGGTTCAACCGGGGCGAACGATGCGGACGGCGGCGCAGCGGCGACCAAAGCCTGCGTCCGATTTCCGGCTTCACCCGAGCCGCCGATCGAAGAGGCGCGGTACCCTGCCGCGCGGCAATCTCACCGTAGACGACGAGTTCAGCTTCCGCCGCGAGCATTGCCTCAGCGGAGACGTCAGTCTTGCCATCGATCGCAATTATCCGCGCCCCCAGCACCCGCTCGGCGTGCGCGACTGTATCACCGTCGACCCCGCAATCTTCGGCGATCCGAGTGGCAAACCCGGTCAGCGGGCCGTCGGGCTCTGGGAACTGCAGCCCGCGGAAGCAGCACGGATCGATTGCGGCTGCGGCATAGGTCGCGGCCGAGTGCCAGGCGAGCGACAGAACCGAGCAGTTCGGCAGGTTCTGCTCGATCTTGTGGGCGAGGGTCCGATTGAATTGCCGCAATACGATGCGGATCTGTGGGTTGATATCTCGCGCGAGGAGAGCGGCGTGCAAATTGAGATGATCGTCGGGCGAAAGCGCGAGGATCGTGATCGCGTGGCGAACTCCGGCGCGGTCCAGCCCTTCGCTGCTATCCGGGCGGGCCGCGGTAATGAAAACCGCGCCGATGCTCTCTACAGCGCGCGCCAAATCCGGATCTGTGCGCCACAGGACAACCACGCGATGCCCTTGCAGCGCGCAAAGCTCCTAACACCGGCACCGTCTTCGATGATCCACTCGCCAGATGAGCCCACTTGACCGGCGGCACAAGGACCGATCGGCACCTTCCCGTAGCCGCCCGGTATGTCGAGGACGTAGGTCGGCTGGCAGAGCCCGGAGACACGGCCGCGCAGCGAGCGAACGAGGTGTTGTCCGGACGCGATCCCGGTACGAAAATGCGACGTGCCGCGGGCAAGATCGGCGTGGTGAAGGTAATAGGGCTTGACCCGCATCACGACTAAACGCCGGAACAATGCTTCCAGGATCGCCCCGTCGTCATTGACGCCGCGCAACAGGACCGTCTGCGACAGCAATGGAATACCGGCCCGGCTCAGCTTTAGAACTGCCTCCTGCACTTGCTTCGTCAACTCGCGGGGGTGGTTCGCGTGAATAACTACATAAACCGCCTTTTCCGCGGCGAGCGCCTCGACCAGCGTGGATGTTATACGGCGGGGGTCGACCACGGGAACGCGGGTATGAAAGCGCAGCACACCCAGATGCGGGATTTGATCGAGAATGCGAACGATGTCCGCGATGCGGCGCGGCGCGAGCAGAAACGGGTCACCGCCGGTGACGATCACCTCCCAGATCTGGGGCCGTTGACGAATGTAATCAAAGGCGCGCGCCAAGGAAGCTTGGTCGAGCACCGCCCCTTGCTTGCCGACGACCTCGCGGCGAAAGCAAAAGCGGCAATAGACCGGGCATAGCAGCGTCGGTTTCAACAGCACACGATCGGGGTACCGATGAACGATGCCGCGGACAGGCGACCAGCGCTCATCCCCGGTCGGGTCGGCACGTTCTTCCGGCGCTTCGGTGAGCTCCGCCTCTGCCGGTACAAACTGCGCCGCGATCGGGTCGGCGGGATGGGCCGGATCAATCAGTTCCGCCACATCCTCCGTCACAGCGACGGTGAATTGCTCGGCCACTCGTTGGATCTCTCGGAGTCGACCCGACTCGGCCAACCCTGCGGGTACGAGATCTTCTGCTCGGAGAATCCGGGCTGTCATTCAGCCCACTGTCAACCGGTCGTAAGCCGCCCTTAAACGATCGCGATCACGGATCGCACCCACCTGACGCTCGCGCTGCTCTTCGACCACCTCGGGCTTGGCTTTGGCGAGGAAGTTGGCGTTGGCCAGCTTTGCAGCAATCTTGGCCAGCTCGGCATCCAGCTTACCGATCTCTTTGGCGAGCCTCTCCTTTTCTTTTGGGAGATCAATCACCTCGCCGAGAGCCAGGACCAATGTCGCGCCCTCGACCATCGCCTGGACACCGCCCGGCGGAAGCGACTCGACCGGCTCGAACCGCTCGACCCGGGCGAGTCGCACGAGATGCTCGCGGTGGCGCGCGATTCGCTGCGCCGCGACAGGTTCAGCATCCTTGATCAGCAGCGGAACCCGGGTGCCCGGAGGTAAATTCATCTCGGCGCGCAGTGCGCGGATCGCCGAAATCGCCTGAATGACCCATTCCATCTCGGCCGAGGCTTCCGGATCGATGGCATCGCGCTGGAACTCCGGCCACGACGCGGTGATCAGCATTCCCCCGGATTGGCCCGCGAGCTGCTCCCATACCTCCTCGGTAATAAATGGCATGATCGGGTGCAGCAGGTGGACGATGCGGCCCAGGATCCAAGCCGTCGTGGCTTGCGTCTCGGCGCGCGCTGCCGCGTCCTCGCCCTGCAGGATCGGTTTCGTGAATTCCAGGTACCAGTCACAGAAGGTGCCCCAGACGAAGTGGTAAAGCCGGCTCGCCGCCTCGTCGAAACGATATGTGTCGAGAGCAGCGGTAACCGCAGCGGCAGAATCCGCCACTGCCGCGGTGATCCAACGGTTGACCGTTAGTCCGCAATCAGCCGGGGGAAAGCCGGGCACGAGCGCGCACCCGTTCATCTGGGCATAGCGCGCCGCGTTCCACAGCTTGGTTGCAAAATTGCGGTACCCCTCGATCCGGCTTTCGGAGAGCTTGATATCTCGGCCGGGCGCTGCCAAGGCCGTCAATGTAAAGCGCAGCGCGTCGCAGCCGTAGCGGTCGATCAGCTCTAATGGGTCGATTATGTTGCCGCGCGACTTCGACATCTTCTGGCCGCGCGCATCACGGACCAGCGCGTGGATGTAAACGATGCGGAACGGCACGTCGCCCACGAAGTG
>VAZT01000703.1 GCA_005884825.1 Alphaproteobacteria bacterium | reverse complement strand
GATCGCGACGATATTCGGGTGGAACCGCCGCCCGGCAGCCCGCGCTTCCCGCCGGAAGCGCTCCAGCAGCTGCGCGCCTCCGCTGCCGGCGACCAGTTCGGGGCGCACGACTTTGATCGCGACCAGGCGATCGATTGCCGGGTCATGGGCGCGATAGACTTCGCCCATTGCTCCCGTGCCGAGCAATGCTTCGATGCGATAGCGGCCGATCGACCGGACAGTGTTCATTTCTTGGGAAAGGATGGTCTTATGAAAGAATGGCCGCGCGCGGCACGAGTCAGGTCTGCTCCTCCAGCATGCTCATTGCATTCTGCAGGCTGCGTCTCATCCGGTTGAACGAAGCGGACAGCGAGCCGATTTCGTCTCTGCTGTTGTGCACATATTCCGGGGTGTCGAGCTGTCCCATGCTGACCCTGTCGGCCATCTCCGAGATTTCGGCAACCGGCTTGGTCACCAGTGCGCGCAGCAGGAAATCGACGACGATGATCGTTACGACAAAGGTGCCCGCCAGAGCGAGCAGGAACCAGAAGAGCGCTTGATAGGCCCGTCCCAGCGGCACCGCGAGGGGTATCGAGACCACCTGTGCGCCGACGATCTCGCCTTGTTTCCAGCCGAACCCGTTTTGCGATCCGTAAAGCGCGACCATCGTGGCCGGAGCGTTTTCAGGAGTGCTGTGGCAGGTCAGGCAAGCCTGGCTGCCGACCTTGAGCGGCCGCGCAAGCGTCAGATAGCGTCCCCCCGGCGTATCGCGGGTTACCACCAACTCCTGTTTGCTCGCGTCGCCGCGAAAGTCGTTGATGATGTCGGCTTCCCAATCCATCGCGCGATCGTTGAGATTTGTCGGGTTCAAGGTCGGTTCGCGGTATGTATAATCCGGCAATTTCTGATGGACCATTTTGAAATTGGTCTGGGCGGCAAAAGACGGAATCGAGTGCGGCAAGAACTGAACCTTCATCTGCTGCTCGAGCAGCGGCTTTATGCTTTCCGCAGTATAAGACCGGATAGCCGATGCTCCTTCAATCATGATCCTGGCATTCTGGAGGCTCTCTTCGAGCGCATTCTTGGTGAGGATCGTATAGGCGCCGACTCCGGCCAAGCCGAGCCCGACCAGAAACGCGCCGGATATCGCCAAATCTATTTTCCATCGTATTTTCATGGCCTGGACTTCGATAGTGTCGGCGACAATTTGCGAACTCAAGATCTTACAGTCCCGGCTTCCATTTTCAAAGGGCGGTGGCTATGCCCAGGGGTTCTATACGCGGGAGGAAATCGTGCGCCTGCGGCAAAACCGTCGTGTGATCCGAATGCGCTACGCCATTGCCGGCCTGTTCTTTGCACTTCTGTGCTCCTGCACGCCTGTTCCAGGGACCGGGTTCGCGCTGGCCAGCGTCACGCCGGCCACGGCTCGCATCGATGCCGGGCTGGCGACGGTCACCGTCGAGCCGGCGAGCCGCGACCGAGCCGTCTACCCCCTCCCGCACGCCTTGACCCCGTTGCTGCCGCTGTGGCAGGCGGCCCTGCAAGACGCGGTGACGAGACAAGGCATCTTTCGTCCGGACGCAGGTCGGCGGGTGTCGATCATCGTCAAGGTCCTGGAATTCTCGCTCTCGGGAAACATCTTGTCGGTTTTCGCGCGCTACCAGCTGTTCGATGACCCCGCCGGCAACCCGCTCTTCAGCGCAGACATTATGAGCAATATAGGATTGAGCGCTCTTGCCACCGGGGTGACGAGCCTCGACGACCCGGCGGTCGCGACACAGAACCGTACTCAGGTAATCCGGGCAATCCAGGACAACATCACGCAGTTTCTCGACCGGCTCGAAGCTTTCGCGCGGCAGCCATACGGTGCCGCACCCCCCCGGCCCTGAATGCGCAAATCGGGAGGTGCTGTCACGCCCCGATTGTTGCGCGGAGTCCCCGTGTATGTTAGGAACCGCGCCGGTTTGGCGGGACGTCGTTGAGCAGGCGCATGTTGCCTGCCGCGATCCGAGAACGAAGGGCTGCGGGGCTTTGCCCGAGCGGCCGATGAGGACGGATCTCCATTGGCTTCCGAGACGACGGGCGTTTCCGGCTTGGCTGAGCGTTACGCGGCGGCGTTGTTCGACCTCGCCGACGAACGCCGGATCCTGGACGAGGTCGCCACCAACCTGCGGGAGTTACGCGCCATGCTGCAGGCGAGCGGCGACTTCCTGCGGCTGATCCGCAGCCCGGTCTTGTCGCGTGCCCCGCAATGATCGAGGGCTTTCTCGCCAAGCTTGCCGCGCGGCGCGGCGAAGTCACCGCCGAAGTGTTTGCGGCGCAGCCTTTGAGCGAACCGCAGCTTGCGGCATTGAACGAGCAGCTGCGCCGCAGCATCGGCAGCCGGGTCTCGGTCGATGTTCGCGTCGACCCTGGGCTGATCGGCGGCCTCATCGTCAAGATCGGCTCGCGCATGGTGGACGGATCGATTAAGAGCAAGTTGCAGCGGCTGCAGCTGGCGATGAAGAGCATTGCTTGAAGAGGTTTTTCATGGAAATTCGTGCGTCGGAAATCTCGGAGATCCTCAAACAGCAGATTGCCGGTTTTGGCAGCGAGGCGGATGTCGCGGAGGTCGGCACGGTATTGTCGATCGGCGACGGCATCGCCCGCGTCTATGGTCTCGACAGGGTTCAGGCCGGCGAGATGGTCGAGTTTCCGAACGGCGAAAAGGGCTTGGCCCTCAACCTCGAGAGCGACAATGTCGGGGTGGTCGTGTTCGGCGACGACAGCCATATTAGCGAAGGCGACACCGTCAAACGCACCAATGCCATCGTCGACGTGCCGGTCGGACGCGGTCTTCTCGGCCGCGTTGTCGATGCGCTCGGCGAGCCGATCGACGGCAAGGGCCCACTGACCGATGTCAACCGGGCGCGCGTCGAGGTCAAAGCGCCGGGCATCGTGCCGCGCCGCTCGGTGCACGAGCCGGTGCAGACCGGGCTCAAGGCCATCGACTCCCTGGTGCCGATCGGGCGCGGGCAGCGTGAGCTGATCATCGGCGACCGGCAGACGGGCAAGACGGCCGTCGCTATCGACGCCGTCCTTAATCAAAAGCAAAACAACAGCGGCACCGACGAAAAGATCAAGCTCTATTGCATTTACGTCGCGGTCGGCCAGAAACGTTCGACCGTCGCGCAGATTGTTAAGACATTGCAGGATTACGGCGCGCTCGAATACTCGATCGTC
>VAZT01000299.1 GCA_005884825.1 Alphaproteobacteria bacterium | reverse complement strand
AATGGCTAGAACGGCAACCACTGCAGCACTGCTCAAAACCCGTTTATGCTTCAGCTTCCCTAAGAGTGGGGAGCGACTTGCTTCTACAATAGGGGTGCAGCGACTGACGCGTAAGGCGTGGCATATCAGCAAGGCTCTGCCCGCCCCGGGTCACTCTCCACGATCTGCGGGGAGGTCACGCCCATCGATACATAAATGCTCATCAGGGTTTCCACACCGATATTGGCCGGCTTGACCCATGCGGCCGGTACATAGATCAATGCGCCCCCGACCGGCACCGGTGCGGAGGGGACGAGGACCACGTGATAGCGTTCGCCGCCGATCAGGATCGGTCTGGGCATCGGCAACAGCCCCAGAACCCCGGCGCCGCCGTCGCCGCCGAAAAAGCACCAGACCGGGCTCATGCTTTTCAGCCCGTCCTGGTCCTTTCTGTCCATGATCGCAACAAACCGCTTGGTGACGTCGTACAGATTGCGAACGAACGGGATGCGCTCCATCATGGAATCGATGAGCAGACGAACCCGGCTTTCCAGGCGGGATTCGACGCTGAGCCCGAGGAGATAAATCAACCCGATCACAACGATCGCACCGAGTGCATAGGCTGCAATCGGCGAATCCGACAAGCCGAAACCGATCGAGATCAAGATGCGCCCGATCGCGTTGTCCGGACCGACATAGGCGTAAATAAATGTACCCACCCACACGATGACGGTAATCGTGACGGCGAGCGGCAACAGGACGAAAAACCCGGCCAGAAATGTACGGAAGCGACTGATCATCCAACACCGTTCGCCAATACCCCAAGCGGGAATACCCGCACGGCTGCTTTATTCGGCGGCCTTGTCGGGTATCGCGCGCCCAGCTATCACGGGTTTCCCGGATTTTGACAGGCTCTTGACCCGCTCCCGCAGGGTCTGGAACAGCACGTAGAGGCCCGGGATCACAAAGATGCCGAGAAAGCTCGCGGCAACCATGCCGCCGAATACCGCGGTGCCGACCGCGCGGATCGTCGCAGCGCCGGCGCCGGTCGCGATGACGAGCGGCACCAATCCGGCAATGAATGCGAAGGACGTCATCATGACGGCGCGCAACCGCAGCCGGGCGGCTTCGATCGCGGCCGCGACGATCTCTTGCCCTTCTCGCCGCTGCTCCATTGCAAACTCGATGATCAGAATGGCGTTCTTCGCGGCGAGCGCGATCAGCACGATAATGCCAATCTGCGCGAAGATGTTGTTGTCGAGCCCGAGCAGTTTCAGAGCGGCCATTGCGCCGAAGAGGCCGACCACGACCGACAGCAGTGCCGCCACCGGAATAGTCCAGCTCTCGTATAGCCCGACGAGAAACAGATAGGCAAAAACGATCGCCAGACCGAGGATCGAACCGGTTTGTCCCGCCGCCGCTTTTTCCTGCAATGCCGTGCCGGTCCATTCATCAGAAAACCCGCGCGGCAAAGTGGCCGAAGCGACAGTCTCCATCGCATGCAGCGCCTCGCCGGACGAGTGGCCGGGAGCCGGCCCGCCATTGATCGTCACCGAACGCAAATTATTATAGCGAACGATCGATGACGGGGCGGTGATCAGCTTAACATCGGCAACCGCGCGCAAGGGCACGAGATCGCCTTGCGCCGTGCGTACCCGCACCCGGAAAATATCCTCGACATTTTTGCGATCGCTCGCGTCGGCCTGAACCTTGACCTGCCAGGTCCGGCCAAAGCGGTTGAAGTCGTTGACGTAGGTGCCGCCCATCGTGGTCTGCAACGCACTGAAGATGTCACCGATCGAGACCCCCAAGGTCTCGGCGCGCTGGCGATCCAAACTCAAGTAGACCTGAGGCGTCTCGGCTCCAAAGGTCGTATAAACATTGGCGAGCGCCGGGTTCTGGTTGGCGGCAATAACGAGCCCGTCCGCCACGGCCGCGAGTTCTTCCGGTGTTGCACCGGAGAGTGTCTGCAGCTGCAATTCGAACCCGGCAGCGTTGCCGAGCCCGGAGATTGGAGGCACATTGAAGGCAATAACATTGGCAGCCGCGATTTGCCGAAATAACGGATTGATCTCGGCCAGCGCCGAAAATACCGAGAGGGACTTATCGGTTCTTTCGTCGAAGGGCTTCAGGCCGACGACCACAATCGCCTTGTTCGGCAGAGCCAGACCATCGATGAGGCTGTAGCCGGCAGCCGTCAGCACGTTCTGCGTCCACGGTCGGTCCTGGATCATTTTTTCGACTTGGGCCACGACCGTAGTCGTGCGGTTCAGCGACGCAGCATCCGGTAACTGAACCTCCGCAAAGAAGGCACCCTGATCTTCGTCGGGAAGGAAACCGGTCGGCACGATCTTGGCCAACCAGCCGGCTGCCAGCGCAAAGGCGACCACCAGCGCCCCGGTTATCAGCGCGCGGCGCGCCAGCGGCCGTACTATGGCAGAGTACCCGTCGCGGCTCTTGTCGATGCCGCGCTGAAAATACGCGATCAGCCCCCGTCGAGGACCGCGGTGCCGCAACAAGAGCGCGCACAACGCCGGCGAGAGGCTGAGCGCGTTGACGGCCGAGATCAGCATCGAGACCGACACGGCCACCGCAAATTGCTGGTACAGCTGGCCGGTGATGCCGGGGATGAAAGCGGTCGGCACGAATACCGAGAGCAGCACGAGCGTGATCGCGATGATCGGCGCGGTCACCTGCGACATTGCCTTTTCCGCCGCCTCGGCGGGGGTCAACCGAGGTTCCGTCTCGAGGATGTGCTCGACGGCCTCGACGACGACGATCGCGTCGTCGACAACGATCCCGATCGCCAGAACCAGCGCGAGCAGCGAGATCGTATTGGCCGAGAAACCCAGCGCCAACATGACGGCGAACGTGCCGACGAGGGCGACCGGCACGGCGATAATCGGGATCAAGGTTGCCCGCAGGCTCCCGAGAAAGATGAAGACGACGATGCCGACGAGCACGAAGGCTTCAAGCAGCGTCTTCTGCACTTTGTGGATCATCGCGTCGACGAACACTGTCGTATCGTACATCACCTCATAGGCGACATCCTCGGGCAGGCGCGGCTCGAGCTCCTTCAGCACCTTCTTGACTGCGGCGGCTACCGCGATCGCGTTCGCCCCGGGCGATTGGTTGATAATGATCCCTTCGCCGGGCCGGCCATTGTAACGAACGACAGAGTCGGCCGACTTCGAGCCGAGTTCGGCGCGGGCGATGTCCTTGATGCGGACGACCCCGCCGTCTGGCGTCGCGCGGACGATGATGTTGTTGAACTCCTCGACTGTCGTCAGCCGCCCTTGCGTGCTGATGTTCAGCTGAAACTCGACCTCGGGCACGAGCGGCGCCGCGCCGACGCGGCCGACCGCGGCCTGGGTGTTCTGCGAATTGATCGCATTGACGACGTCGGCGGGAGTAATGTCGAGGCTCGCCATCCGGTCGAGGTTGAGCCAGATCCGCATCGAGTATTCGAGGTCGCCCCACTGGCTCGCCTCGCCCACCGGCACCCGCTTTAGGGTGTCCCGCATGTTGATCTTGGCGTAATTCGACAGGAACAGCGCGTCGCGGCTGCCCTTTGGCGAGTAGACCGCGACGACCTGCAATAACGATGTCGACTGCTTCTTCGTCGTGACTCCGTTGCGCTGCACCTCGGGCGGCAGTTGCGCTAGAGCCTGATTGACCCGGTTGGTGACGTTGACGGTATTGAGGTCCGGGTCGCTGCCGACCTGGAAGGTTACGTTAAGGGCATAGCTGCCATCGCCGCCGGAGGTGGATCTCATATAGATCATCCGGTCGACGCCGTTGACCTGGGCTTCGATGACTTGCGCGACGCTTTCTTCGACGGCCGCGGCCGAGGCGCCGGGATAAATCGTGCTCACCGTTACCTGCGGCGGGACGATGTCTGGGAACTGTGCCACCGGGAGCGCGCGCAGAGCGATCACGCCCGCGATCGAGATCACGACCGAGATAACGATCGCTAGTCTCGGGCGGTGGATGAAGACTGACGAGATCATCGAGGCACCTGGCCTTGATCAGCCGGCGGGGGCAGGGGCGAGCTGGGGCGCAACGGTTATTCCCGCGCGAATCCGCTGTTGGCCCTGGACCACGACGCGCTCCCCTGGCTCGATGCCTTCCTGGACCACAGCAAGACCCTCGCGCTGCGTGCCGACGCGCAAGCGGCGCTGCTCGACCTTATCGTCCTGACCCACGACGAAGACGTAAGACCCGGTTTGGTCGATGGCGATCGCCGATTGCGGGATCACGACGACCTTGTCGCCGCCCTTCTCCTCGATGATGACGCGGACCGTCTGGCCGTTTGTCAGAATGTCGTCGGGATTGGGGAACATCGCCCGGACCAGCTGACCGTCGGTTCGCGGATTTACCTGGACGTCGAGAAAATCGATGCGCCCCCGCTCGCTGTAGAGCGAGCCGTCGGCTAGTCTGACCCGGGCCCGAACCTTGCCGGTCGGTTCGGTCTCGCGGGCATCGAGCAGCTCGCGCTGAGTGACTGAGAAGAGCACCTGCATCGGGTCCTCCTGGACGACGGTCGCGAGCACTCCCGTGTCCGGTCCGACCAGGTTGCCGGGTGACACAGCCGCGCGGCCGATGCGGCCGCTGATCGGCGACTTGATGTCGGTATAGGAGAGCTGTATCTGCGCGTCGCGCAGGTTTGCCTCGGCCTCCATGACGGCTGCTTTCGCTTGACCCTGCTCGGCGGTGCGCTGATCGAGCTGGGCGACCGGCGCATTGCCTTTGCGGGCGAGTTCGGCGGTGCGCGCCAGTTGCTGGTCGGCATTCGCAAGCGTCGCCTGCGCCGAGGCCAGTTGGGCCTTGCGCTGGTCGACCGCGGCCTCGAACGGTTCCTTCTCGATTGTGAAGACGACCTGGCCCTCTTTGACATCGTCGCCATCCTTGAAGAGGCGAGGGCCGAGAAATCCCGTCACTCGAGCGCGCAGATCGACTTTCTCGAGCGCCTCGGCACGGCCGACAAACTCGGCTTGTTTGGCCATCGAGCGCAGCTCTGCCGGCTGTACCAACACCGCCGGCGGCGGCCCGCCCTGTTGGGCATAGGCGGGCAAACCGGCCAACGCCGAAAACGCAAAAAAAGCAAAAGAAAACCATCCGCGCGTCATCGAACCCCCCACCCACTGCGCTGATGTAAACTACACCAACCCTGGCGCTCC
>VAZT01000298.1 GCA_005884825.1 Alphaproteobacteria bacterium | reverse complement strand
GCTGATTTGACCAGGCACCGCTTTTGCTTCGATGGACGCCTCGACCGCGCCGCAATTGGCATGCCCCAAGACCATGATGGCCTTGGTGCCGAGCACCGCAACGCCGTATTCGAGGCTGGCTATGATCGCCGACGTCGCGATGTTCCCGGCAACCCGCGTCACGAACACATGGCCGATGCTCTGATCGAAGATGAGCTCGACCGGCACCCGCGAATCCGCGCAGGACAGCCCGGCGGCGAACGGCTCCTGTTTTTCGACGGTTTTCGCCTTCAGTATGTCGAGGTCTTCTGAAAACGAGGTCAGCTGGCCCTCGGCAAAGCGCCGGTTGCCGTCGATCAGTCGTTGCAATGCCGCCTCGGGGCTCAATGCGGTTTGCTGGTTCGCAAGGCCGGCATCATGGGCGTCGTCATTGCCGGCGGCGAGGTGCGGCCCGGCGACCAGATCCGGGTCGAGCTGCCGCCGCAACCGCATCGCCCGCTTGCACCGGTGTGACCGTGAGCCGGGCGCCGTCATCCCGGAATGACCGAAGGGCAGGAATTTAGGCAGATGAACCCGCGGTCAGCCGGTTTGGCGCTCTGGTTTTCGAGCGTCGGCCATTTTTTTGCGCATTTATTGATGCTGCTCTACCCGACCGTCCTGCTCGTGCTGGAAGGGCGGTGGGGCATGTCCTACGGCGATCTCCTGTCGCTGTCGCTCGGCGGGTTTGTCTTGTTCGGGCTCGGGGCGCTGCCGGCGGGCTGGCTCGGCGACCGGTGGAGCGCCGAGGGCATGATGGTCGTCTTTTTCATCGGCACCGGCGGCGCGGCGATCGTCACCGGCCTTACCGACGGGCCGGTCGCGCTGGCGCTCGGTCTTGCCGCGATTGGCCTCTTCGGCTCGATTTATCACCCGGTTGGTACTGCGTGGCTGGTCCGCAATGCCAGGAATCGCGGGCGGGCACTCGGGATTAACGGCATCGCCGGCAGCATAGGTCTCGCCGCGGGGGCATTCGTCGCCGGCGCATTGACGCAGGCGATCGGCTGGCGCGCGGCCTTCATCATACCGGGAACGCTGTGCGCCGCGACCGGGGCGGTTTTGCTCTGCTGTATGCGCGGCAGAAGCGTTGTCGCCGCCGCGGCCGACCGCCGGCCCGAGCCGGAGGCCTCGCGCAGTGACGTGATCCGCACTTTCATCGTGCTGTCCTTCACGATGCTGGCCGACGGCACGATCTCACAATCGATCACGGTCGCCTTGCCGAAGGCGTTTGCCGCCGGGCTGACCGGCCTCACCGATGGCGGTACCCTCGATGCCGGCGGCTTTGTCACGTTGGTGTTTCTGGTCGCAGCGACCGCTCAGCTGGCCGGCGGCTGGCTCGCCGATCGCTTTCCGATGAAGGCCGTATACGTCCTCGCCTGGGCGGCTCAGGTCCCGCTTTTCGTCATAGCCACGCAGGCGCGCAATGTGCCGCTTCTCGGCGCGATGATCGCGGTCAATTATCTCGGCGTGCTGTCGGTGCCGGCGGAAAATGCGCTGCTCGCGCGCTACAGCCCGCCGCAATGGCGGGCCACCGCCTTCGGCGCCAAGTTCCTGTTGGCGCTCGGCGTCAGCACGATCGGGGTCAAGCTCGTCGCCGTTATTTATGACGGCGCCGGGAATTTCGCGCCGCTGTGGCTGACCTTGGCCGGATGTGCCGGGTTTGTCGCCGCCGCCGGATTGTTCCTGCCCGGCCGGTTGCGGCGCACCACCCCGATTTTCACACCACAGCCGGCGGAATAACTGAAGATATTCGCCCGTGTGGCACACGCCTCGAATTAGATCTATATAGGCGCCGCAGCGCTTTCCGAGGGATAACGGCGCAGGAGCAAGTCGTGAGTGAACCGTTGCCCGCCGTCTATCTCGCCCGGCACGGCGAAACCGCTTGGAGCCTCTCCGGCCAGCATACCGGCCGCACCGATCTGCCGCTGACCGAGCGGGGCGAGCAACAAGCGCGCGCCCTCGGGCAGCGGCTGCGCGCAGCGAGGTTCGCCAAAGCGTTCACCAGCCCGTCGCAGCGCGCGAGACGGACAGCCGAGCTGGCCGGGTTCGGCAGTCTGGCCGAAACCGATCCCGACCTGGCCGAATGGGATTACGGACAATATGAGGGCCGCCGCACCGCCGATATCCTCGCCGAGCGTCCGGGATGGTTTCTGTTTCGTGACGGCTGTTCTCGAGTGCCCACATCTTGCGGGTGCTCGCCGCCCGCTGGCTCGGCCTCGAGGCGGCTGCCGGCCGTTACCTCTTGCTCGACACCTCCAGCCTCAGCATTCTCGGCTACGAGCACAATTTGGCGGAGCCGGCGATCCGGCTGTGGAATGAAATCCATCGTCCAGAGTGAGATCGGCCCGGAGGGACCGCGCAGATGCTTACCCCCGATACGACAGTATTTCTCGTCGATGTCGACAATACGCTGCTCGATAACGACCACATTCAGGCCGATCTGAAGCGCCATCTGGAGCGCGAATTCGGGGCGGCCTGCCGTGACCGCTATTGGGCGATCCTGGAGGATCTGTTCACCGAACTGGGCTACCGCGACTATCTCGGCGCGTTGCAGCGCTATCGCGCCGAGCGGCCGCGGGAAATTCACCTGCTGTCGATGTCGTCCTACCTGGTCGATTATCCCTTCGCCAACCGGCTCTACCCGCAGGCGCTCGATGTTCTCGAGCGCTTCCGCGGCTGGGGGCAGACCGCCATTTTGTCCGACGGCGATGTCGTCTTTCAGCCGCGTAAGGTCGAGCGCTCGGGAATTTCGGAAGCGGTCGACGGCCATGTGCTGATCTACATCCATAAGGAGCAGGAGCTCGCGGATGTGGAAGAGCGTTATCCGGCGCGGCATTATGTTCTGGTCGACGACAAGCCGCGGATCTTGGCGGCGGTCAAGAAGATCTGGGGCGATCGAGTGACTACCGTACTGCCGCGTCAAGGCCAGTACGCGAACGATGCTCGGGTCCTCGCCTCGCTGCCGCCCGCGGACGTCACCGTCGAGCGCGTCGGCGACCTTGTCGCCTATGAGTTCTCGGACCTGGTGACCAAATTCTCGTGATGCTGCTGTCGGAGGGAAATTCCCATGCAACTCGGAATGGTCGGCCTCGGCCGGATGGGCGCCAATATGGTGCGGCGGCTTCTCAAAGGAGGCCACGAATGCGTGGTCTTCGACATGTCGCCGAAAGCGGTGAGCGAACTCGCCGCCGAACACGCGGTCGGGTCCGCTTCGCTCGCGGAACTCGTCAAAAAACTGGAGAAGCCGCGCGCGGTCTGGCTGATGGTGCCGGCGGCCGCCGTGGACAAGACCATCGCCGATATCCTGCCGGCGCTCGAGCCTGACGACATCCTGATCGACGGCGGCAATTCCTACTACATCGACGATATCCGGCGCGCCAAGGAGCTGATGCCGCGGCGGATCCACTATGTCGATGTCGGGACCAGCGGCGGGGTGTGGGGGCTGGAGCGCGGCTACTGCATGATGATCGGCGGCGAAAAGCCGGTGGTTCAGCGTCTCGATCCGATCTTTGCGACCTTGGCCCCCGGCCGGGGCGACATCCCGCCCACGCCGGGACGCGAGAAACTGGGCGCCAGCACGGCCGAGCAAGGCTATCTGCATTGCGGGCCAAACGGCGCCGGCCATTTCGTCAAGATGGTGCACAACGGCATCGAATACGGGCTGATGGCGGCCTATGCCGAAGGTCTCGGCATTCTGCGCTCGGCCAATGTCGGTAAGCAGACCCATACGATCGACGCCGAGACCACGCCATTGCGCGACCCCGAGCACTATCAATACGACCTCGACCTGCCCAACATCACCGAGCTGTGGCGGCGCGGCAGTGTCGTCGCCTCGTGGCTGTTGGACCTGACCGCGAATGCGCTCGCCAAGGATCCCGAGCTCGCCGGCTTTGCCGGCCGGGTTTCGGATTCGGGTGAAGGCCGCTGGACGATCAAGGCCGCGATCGACGAGGCCGTCCCGGCCCATGTCCTGTCGGCGGCGCTCTACGACCGGTTCGCCTCGCGCGGCGAGGCCGAGTTCGCCAACAAACTGCTTTCGGCGATGCGCTACGAGTTCGGCGGCCACATCGAGAAACCGGCCGGCTAGCCTGTCGCCGGCTGTCCGTCCGAACCCCAAGCCATTAGACCAAGGCCCACGCGCGTCCACGCCGATCTGTTTAGACTACTGAGCCGCCGCAGGCTTCAGCCAATCGTCCGCGGTCATTAATGTCACGACGAAGCTCTTGCGGGACCACTAGACAGGATCGCCTGGGTGCGCGCTTCGGGCGAAAGTTCGCGGAGTGATTGATAATAGGCCAGGTTGTGCTCCACCGCGGCGTCGTCGAGATCGATGCGGCCGAGCCGGGCCGCCTCTGCCGTGTTGCCGTTGAGGCCGTAGATCAGTGCCAGGGTCTGCCGCTCTTGCGCGGTGGACGCTGGGGACATCGCGAGCGGCTGCAGCACTGATATAGCGTTCGGATAATTGCCGCTGATTGCGAGCGACAAGGCGAGATCGACGGTCAGGCCCGGGTCGCCCGGCGCGCGGACGAGGCCGGCGCGATAATAGGCTTGGGCTTCCAGATGGCTTCCCGCCAAATCCTTTGTCACACCGAGCAGGAGCAAGAGCTTCGGGTCGTCTGGGCTCGCCTCCATCGCCTTCGCGAGGGGCGTCAGGGCCAATTGAGG
>VAZT01000700.1 GCA_005884825.1 Alphaproteobacteria bacterium | reverse complement strand
GCCAATGCGAGCACCGCCGGACAGCCCGCAGCCGAGCTTGTCATGCGGACGATCGAGAGCCTCGGGAATTATGACTACGTTATCGATTGGGTGCTGACCGAAGCCGGGGCCATCCGGATCGCGGTCGGCGCGACCGGGATCGTCATGGTCAAAGGCGTCGCAACGCGAAGCATGACGGATTCATCGGCCGCGAAGGACACGCAATCCGGCACGCTGGTCGCGCCGAACCTCGTCGCGGTCAATCACGACCATTTCCTGTCGTTCCGCCTCGATCTCGATATCGACGGCGCGCAAAACACGCTCGTCAGGCAAAGGCTGAAGCCGGAGCCGGTGGAGCGCGGGGCCGGCGGACGCAGCCTGTGGCGCGTTACCGAGGAGCCCGTCACTGAGGAGGGAGCGATCGTCGGGGCCGGACACGGGCAGGCGGAGAGCTGGCGCATCGTCAATCCGAATGTGGCCAATGCTCTCGGCCGGCGTCCGGGATACGAATTGCGGCTCGGGCATTCGGCGACGTCGCTGCTCGCCCTGGACGATCCGGCGCAACGCCGCGCCGGTTTCTCGGGCGCGCCGCTCTGGGTCACCGCCTATGATCCGGCGGAGCTTTATGCGGCCGGCGCCTACCCGAACCAGAGCCAAGGCGGCGACGGGTTGCCGGCCTATGCGGCGCGGCACCGGCCGGTCGAGAACACCGATATCGTGCTGTGGGCGACGCTCGGCTTTCACCACGTGCCACGCCCCGAGGACTGGCCAGTGTTGCCGACCCAGTGGCACAGCCTGTCGCTCGTGCCGGCCGGCTTTTTCGACCGCAACCCGAGCGCCGCTCCCGAGGGCGGGGCTATAGGCCGGAAATAGGGCGCGGCCGTTACGAGCGGGTGCTTATTCCTTCCATACGGCTAAAAACTGCTGGATTGAGTAGAAAAGGAGGGCATAATTGATCGTAATTGGTTTCGTAGCCAACGGACTGTGAACAGTCACTCAAAAAAAGACTTCGCCGGGGAGAACCTAAAATGATCCGCAGCGCCCTCCTCCTCTGCGCCGCCATTCTTGCCGCCGCATGCTCCGGGTGCATCGCCGCCACGCCTCCACCCGACAGTGTCACCACCCTAAGCGCAACCTGCCGGGACGGCGCACCGCTTCTCAGCCGCGTGCGATTTGTGCAGAACGGCTGGCTGCCGGACACAAGGCACCCCGACGACCCGCCTCCGATGCTTGGCGCGCCTCTCGAACTGGGTTCAGACTTCGCAAAAAATCTGCAAAATGCCTTCGCGCTCGCGCCGCAAGGCTTCCAGGATCGCCTTTGCAAACTCGCGGCCATTTATGTGAATGGCCCGACCAACTGCGCCGGGTTCTCGGATTGCGTGGGCGCCTCTTGGGGTTATCGCGCCTGGAGAACCAGAAACGAGTATGTCGCCATCTCCGCTGGTCTATGGAAACTTAAGTGCGGAGACGGATCCCCTTACAAATATCACTGCTTCGAAAGCGACCTGCTCAACTTGGTGCTCGATCCACTCCAGGCTAACCCTACCCCGCCACAATATACCGCCGCGAACTCCGGCGCCGACAATTTCGATATGCTCGTCCTCGCCGTGCTCGCCCATGAAGTCGGTCATGCGGTGTGGTACGAAGCAATGAATCCCGGCAATCCCGGCAGCCATGGTTACAATCCCGGCAAATTCTGTAATACGAAGTTTTTCCCTTGGTCCTGGCAATCGGTACACGAGCCCCCG
>VAZT01000699.1:1124-2308 GCA_005884825.1 Alphaproteobacteria bacterium | reverse complement strand
CCGGGTATTGCCGCCGCTCGAAGTCGATTATTCACGTCTCGACCCGGCATTGCCGCAGCTGCTGCCCTACGAATCGAAATGGGTCCCCGACTCGCCCTATTGGACGCAGATCGGCTATCGCGAGGCGCGGCTCGACGAAGAAGCGCGCCGCAAGATCGTCGATTACTCGAACATCCTGTTCGAGCGGCTCGGCTGCCGCGACTATGCCCGCTTCGATTTCCGCGCCGACGCCGAGGGTGAGATCCGGCTGCTCGAGGTCAATCCGAACCCCGGCTGGTGCTGGGACGGCAAACTCAACCTGATGGCCGAGATGGCGGGCTTGCGTTACTCAGACCTGCTGAAGTTGATCATAGAGGCCGCCCAAGAACGGGTCGCCGCGCAACACCCCGGCCTGGTCATCCCGCTCGCCGAACGGCGGGCGCAGCGAACAGCCGGCCGCCGCGGCTGAGGCGGGGTAGTCCGGCCAAATCAACCGCCGCGGCGACGCCTCCAGGAAATTTTCGAAATGTGAAGCGGCTCACACCTCTCCGACGCCCTTTAGATATAGTAAACGCCGAAGGCTACTCTGAAGGAGAGGGGGTCCTAATGACGGGTCTCATTGCAAAGCATTGGCTGAGCATCATGCTTGCCGCAGCGAGTTTGGCAATCTTGGCTGCCGCGGAATCGGCGGCCGCATCCAGCTTGCGGGTCTCTGCCGGATCCGCGCAGCGTACGGCAAACGAGGTCGAAGCGGATTATACAACCTCTCACGTGCTGATCAGCGAAACGGCCCGCCAGAGTCTTCCGATCACCGTCTTTTTCGATCCGCAGGTGACTGGGGTCGAGTCGGCCGAAATATTCACTAACCTCAATCGGCGAGACTGGGCGACGGCGGATCCCAATGGCAATGGCGTCGAAGAAGGGATTAGTCCGCCCTCCGGTAACAGCATCGCTGCAGGAGACGACCGCCACTACTACAAAGCTTATCCAATGAACCTGGTTTCCGGCGGGTACCTGCTGACCTTGCCGATATCGAAAACCGGTGCATACCGTCTCACAGCGCGCTACCGGCTGACCTCAGATCCTCCCGGCGCATACCGCTGGTACGGCAGCGAGCAGAACGGGCAAGGGATCTTAAAACGCGATCACGCCATTGTCGTCTCGCCGGAGAAAGCAAAAGACCTCCAGCTTTACGAAGCCAATCC
>VAZT01000699.1:0-1106 GCA_005884825.1 Alphaproteobacteria bacterium | reverse complement strand
GAAGCAACTCGGGGTCAATGCCCTTTGGCTGCAGCCCATTCATCCGCGCGGGATAGAGGGGCGACAGATCGATCCAGTCACTAATAGGCCGTTCGAGCTCGGCAGCCCGTATGCGGTCAAGAATTACTTCGCGGTGATGCCGTTGATGGCCTCGGGTTTCACTCCGGGTTCGTCGGCCGCTGCGAACGACACGCCGCAAGGGCGCGCTGCGGCCTTGACCGAGTTCCAGAACTTCGTCAAGGCGGCGAACGCGCAGCATGTCACGATCTTTCTCGACGTGCCGTTCAATCACACGGCCCATGACACGGAACTCGCCGCGCCGGGCCAACATTATTGGGGGAACCCCGGCACCACCGATACGACCGAAATCCGCGCAGTCGAAGCACGGATCTTCTCTCGGTCCAATGAATACGACCAGCGCGCAAGCAGTGCTGGTAACATTGCCGCTGCGCCAGACCGCTTCGATTTTGGCAAATGGGCGGATGTTTCAGATCTCTATTTCGGCCGCTACGCCGCGCTCGTCGCGAATCAGACGCAACAAGAAAACTATAAAAACGAGGGTGACTGGTTTGACTACAACGTGGGGTCTGAAGACGGCAACGGCACGGGGAATGGCCATTTTGACCAGATCACACAGCGCGTTTGGCAGTTCTTCGGCGACTACATGCAGTTCTGGCTGACCGAGACGGGGTACCCCGACAACCCGCAACACGCGGCACTCGATGTCAGCGCCGGCATTGGCGGGCTGCGCGCAGATTTTGCCCAGGGCCTGCCGCCCCAAGCCTGGGAATACATCATCAACCGGACTCGGTCGCGCAAATGGGACTTTGTGTTTATGGCCGAGAGCCTCGATGGAGGCGCCGTCACCTACCGCTCAAACCGGCATTTCGACGTGTTGAACGAAAACCTGATCTACGCTTTCCATGGCACGACCAAGGCCGGTGATTTCCAATCGTTATACAACAGCCGGCGCGCCAGTTACGGCGACTCGCTCGTCTTGCTGAATACCAGCTCGCAAGACGAAGACAATTACAAGGACCCGTATGAGGCTGCGCTGCGGTTCGCCGTGAACAGCACGATGTATGGCGTGACGATGATCTTCCCCG
>VAZT01000297.1 GCA_005884825.1 Alphaproteobacteria bacterium | reverse complement strand
AGACGATCGAGCGAAAATCCGTTTCTCCCGCCCAATCGCCGAACCCGGCAAGCATCGTCGCGATAGAATCCGACCTTACTCGCTATATAGGCCCGATTGCCCGAATTCTCGTGAAGAGAGAGCTGGGGAAATTCGAGTCTCTGGCCAAACTGTGCCTGGTATTGGCCACCCATATCCCCGATGAACGGGAGCGCAGGGCGTTCCTCGATGCGCACGGAGCGGAGTGATTGCGGTCGAGTTGGGGTGCGACAATGAACGGGCGGCAGGTGTTGCGGTGCGTGATTTTTACATTGGCCGTCGTGATCCTGCCAATACCACTGCGGTACGCGGGCCAGTGCGCCGCCGAGGTGACCGGCAAGGCCGAAGACCTCGAGGTTACGCCCGCGCTGGTCCGCGAAATCCAATTCATGCTGCTCCGTCTTGGCGTCGAACCGGGGCCGATAGACGGGGTAATTGGCCCGCAGACGACCAGAGCCTGGCGCAAATTTCAGCAGGATACCGGCCTGCCGCAAGTCGATCTGATCAATGGCGCCAAAATCCCGGTTACCGCCGTGACGCGCCTGCGAAGTGAAGCCTCGCGGGTCATCTTCGAGGGCGAGAGGAAGCCGGTGCCGCCTACCGCCCCGACGCCGCCGCCGGCTGCGGTCGCGCCGGTACAGCCGGCCGCCCCGGCGTCCGATCGCTTCGCCGCGTGCCCCTTCCACGCCGAAGATTTCCGGATCGGCGCAACCCAGTACACCCCCGAAAAATATCTGCAGGAAGGGTTTGAGGGCTCGACGGCGCGTGCGGTTTCGATGCTCAAGGACCGCCTCAACGAGGCGCGACAGATTGCCGGGAATATCGGCGGGGCTGCGCTGATCGAAGTGCAACGGCAGTCTCGCGTTCTGGATTACTTCACCTGCCGGCTGAAGATCGAGCAAGAGCCGCAGAAATGAAGGCTTGAGGAATATGCCCTGTCGTTCCGCTGCACGGACCCATGTGGGGACGGTGCGCCGGCGAAATGAGGACGCGGTGCTCGAGCGCGCCGAGATCGGCTTGTGGGCGGTCGCCGACGGCGCCGGAGGACACGAGCGAGGCGACTTCGCCAGCAGCCGCATCATCGCGGCGTTGCGCCGTGTGGATCCGGCGCTTTCCGGTCTCTCGCTGGTAGAGGAGGTGAAAGGGAGCCTTGCGGAAGTCAACCGCGAGGTGCGGGCGAAGGCCGCCACTATCGGACCGAATGCGTTGATCGGCAGCACGGTGGCGGTGCTGTTGATCTGGGGTGACCAATACTGCTGCCTATGGGCCGGGGACAGCCGATTGTATCGTATGCGTGCCAGCCAGTTGCGCCAGCTCACTCGAGACCAGAGCCATGTCCAGGATCTGGTCGACCGCGGCGAGATTTTGCCGGAAGCAGCGGCCAGCCATCCGATGGCAAACATTGTGACAAATTTGATCGGAGCCTTTGACCGGCTGGTGCTCGAAGAAAGACACGACCGGCTCGAACCAGGGGACATTCTGCTGCTTTGTTCGGACGGGCTCAGCGGCACCCTCCGGGACACCGAAATAGCCCGCATATTGACCGGATCCCCACTCGCGGTGGCGGCCGACGGACTGATCGAGCAAGCGCTCGCTCGAGGCGCGCGCGACAACGTCAGCGCCGTAGTGGTCGAATACATACGGTGAATTTGCCGGCCGCTAGGTCGGTGCGGTGCTCTTGAGGCCTTTGAGGCGATAGGCGCTGAGATTGCCTTCGTGCTTGGTCTCGATCGTGGTCAGCTCGGCGTCGATATGCCGCCAGAGATGCTGATGCAGTGCCGGGCTGATCAGGATCTCGCCGCCCGCCGCGCCGGCGCAATAGCGCGCCGTCCAATTGGCGGCTTCGCCGATGATCGTCAGCTCCATCCGGTCGTTCGACCCGATGAACCCGTGCAATACCTCGCCGCAGTGAACCCCGATCCCGATCGTGCACGTCCGCTGCCCGCGCCTCCTGCGGCTGTCGCTGACCTCGATCATTGCCGACTGCATCGCCAGCGCCGCGCGCACTGCCTTTTCGTGCCGCAACGGGTCCGGCTCGGGACTGCCGAAGACCGCCAGGATGCCGTCCCCGGTGATCCTGTCGACGGTACCGTCGTGCTTGAAGATGGCCTCGACCAGAGCCGACATATAATCGTTGAGCAGGTCCATCACATCGTCGGTATCCATGCCCGAAGTCAGTAACGTAAAGCCGCGGATGTCCGACGCGAGAAGGACCACCTCCGACCGCTCGCCGCCGAGGCGCAGTCGCCCGTGAGCCGCTCGCGACAACAGCGCGTCGCGGATCTTCGGCGAAAAATTGGTCAACAGCCGGCCGAGCAGCGCGGCATTGTGGCGAAGTTCGCTCTGCAGCTGGTGCTGCATCGCCGCCATCGCGGCGTAATGCGCGACGGCGAGCATCAAGCGCAAATCGTCGGCCGTGAAAATCGTCCCGCCATCGCTGTTGTCGACGCACGCCACGCCCAGCACCCGGCCCTTCCAGATTAGCGGCACATACATGCCGGCCTTGATCCGGTTCAAGAACTGGCTTTGGCTCGGATCCAGACCCTCGCGCCAGATAAATCCCTGACGCCGGGACATTGTCGTCGACGCCAGTGTCATGCTGACCGAAGGCTGCCCCGCCGGAACATGCGCCTTGAGGAGGAGCTCTCCGCTCGTCTGATCCTCGAGCAACAGCGCGCCCCGGGTCGCCGCCGGGATAATCTGAACCAGCCGCTCGATAATCGTCTGGAACAATGCATCGAGTTCGGTCTGTTCGCCGAACTGAAGCGGCAGCTCGTAGAGCAGCGCCAGTGCTTGCGCGCGATCCGGATCGATCGGCTTACCGGGCTCGAAAACGGGCGCCGCGGCATCGATCATTGCCGCAATATCGAGGCGCGTATCATGGGTGTCGATCAGGGTCCGGTCGTCGGAGGCCCAGCTCGGCTCGGGCTGAGATTCCCGGGCCGGAATATCGACCTGTAACGTGGTGTCGCTGATCTGAATGCGCTGGCCGGGTTCGAGCCGGACTTTACCCACGCCCTTGATCGGCTGCCCATCGACTTCCGTCCCATTGGCGCTGCCGAGGTCTTCGATCCAGTAATCGCCCCCGGCAACCGAAATCCGCGCGTGGGGCCGCGAAACGCGCAGATCCGGCGTCAAATCGATATCGACCTGCACGCCATGGCGCGGCCGCCCGATGATTACCGACTCGGCCGGCTTGTCGAAGATCTTCTCGTTGCCCCGGTAGCGGTAGTGTATCCGCACGTCGCCCACGCCAGCATGACCCGGGCAGCATATCATAAACTGGCTAAGAATCGCAGCCGCGCGGTCGCGCAGCGAAGAGGATGACGCGTTTCGCGAGATGCGCGCATTCGATCTGCCGCCCGACCCTTGCGCGGTAAAGCGGAACCTCGTCAGCCACAAGCCTGTTGGGAGACTCAGCCGTGCGAAAGCGTTCGTGCGGTAGCTTTTTCCCATCGAGGGGTCTGCGATGTTCTTCCACCGCAAGGAACTGATGTACGACGTCAAGGTCCAAGGCGCCGATCCGCGCTTTGGCGAGATGCTGCTGGAGCAGTTCGGCGGCGCGACCGGCGAATTGAGCGCGGCGCTGACCTATTGGACGCAGTCTTTCCATGTCGAGGATCCGGCGATACGCGACATGCTGCACGACATCGCTCTCGAGGAGTTCAGCCATCTCGAGATGGTGGGACGGATGATCGAGCAGCATACCGAAAAGAGCGACGCCAGAGACGCCGCCTACAAGAGCACGCTCTTCGCGGTCCGCGGCGTCGGGCCACATCTCGTCGACAGCAAGGGGCAGGCCTGGACTTCGGCCTATGTGAATGAGGGCGGCAACGTGGTGCGAGATCTGCGCGCCGACATCGCCGCCGAGGCGGGCGCGCGGCAGACCTACGAGGCGCTGATCAAGTTGTCGCCTGACGAGGGCAGCAAGAAGGCGCTCACCTTCCTTCTGACCCGCGAGATCTCGCACACCAACATGTTCATGAAGGCGCTCGAGTCGCTCGGCAAGCTGACCGATCCCAATTTCGGCTACGTCAAGCCGGACGAGACGGTCGATCTCTACTTCAATCTGTCGAAGGACGGCCAGCTCGACGCCCGGGGTCCGTGGAACAGCGAGCCGGCTTTCAAATATGTGAACGACCCGACGCCGCAAGGCAGCGTGCCGGTTGAGGTCAAGAACCCCGACGACGAGCGCCGCACCGCAAGAGCGGCCGAATAGCGCGTATCTGCGTAGCCGCCGGGAGCAGCGAGGACCATGGTCTTCCTCGATCCGTCGCATACCGACCAGGTCCTCGCGCGCACTCGGGCCTTGTTCGGCGGGCCGAGAGCGGCGCCGCTCACCGAGCGCACGGTCGCGGCAGCCCGTCAGGTACTGGACCGCCAACGGCTGGGCTGGCACCGTTACCTCGCCTTTGCCGGCCCCGCCGTGGTCGCGTCGATCGCCTATATGGACCCGGGCAATTTCGCGACGAATATCCAGGCGGGCGCGAAATACGGCTACGGTCTGCTCTGGGTTGTGCTGCTCGCCAATTTGATCGCGATGCTGTTTCAGGCGCTCTCGGCCAAGCTCGGCATCGTGACCGGCCGGAACCTCGCCGAGATCTGCCGCGACGAGTTCCCCCGGCCGGTCGTGCTGGCAATGTGGGTGGTCAGCGAAATCGCCGCGATGGCGACCGATCTCGCCGAGTTTCTCGGCGGCTCGATCGGCCTGGCATTGCTGTTCAACATGCCGCTGTTGAGCGGCATGGCCGTGACGGGGATTGTCGTTTGGGGCGTCTTGCTGTTCGAAAGCCGCGGGTTCCGTCCACTCGAGCTGATTATCGGCGGGCTCGTAGCCGTGATCGCCCTCTGTTATCTGGTCGAGATGTTTATCGCGCCGGTCGACTGGCGCTCGGCCGCCCTGCATCTGGCCGTCCCGCAAATCGCCGATGGTCAGGCGCTCTTGCTGGCTGTCGGCATCATCGGCGCGACGGTCATGCCGCATGCCGTCTATCTCCATTCCGGGCTGACCCAGGCTCGCATTCCGCCCCGCAACGAGGTCGAAAAGCGAAGGCTGGTCCGCATCTCCAATCACGAGGTGATCGCCGCGCTGACCGTCGCGGGACTGGTAAACATCGCGATGGTATTGATGGCGTCGGCCGCTTTCCATTCGGGCCACCCCGAAGTCGCTGAGATCAAAACCGCCTATCACACGTTGATCCCGCTGCTCGGCGGGGCGGCAGCCACGGTGTTCCTCGTCTCGCTGCTCGCTTCCGGCGTTTCCAGCTCGACGGTCGGGACGCTCGCCGGGCAAATGATCATGCAAGGTTTTGTCGGCTTCCGCATCCCGATCTGGCTGCGGCGGCTCGTCACGATGCTCCCGGCCTTCGCCGTCGTCGCACTGGGCGTCGATACAACCGAGGCGCTTGTTCTCAGCCAGGTCGTTTTGAGCATCACCCTTCCGCTGCCGATGATCGCCCTCATCTTGTTCACAAGACGCCCCGACCTCATGGGCCGCTTCGCCAATCGCTGGCCGACCCAAGCCGCAGCCGGCATCGGCGCCGTAGTTGTGCTGACGCTCAACGCGTTACTGGTTGCCGAGACATTCGGCCTTTCGCCCATAGGCTAGTGCTCAGAATCATTCAGATAAGTCAGTTGACGCCCCCTCCTCGCTTTCCCGGGGAAGGCCGGGATCCACTTCTGCCGTGGGCACCGGCTTTCGCCGGTGAAGCGAGGTGCTTCATGGCGCATTGATTCGTGTGAATGAATCTGAGCACTAGGGCGCCCGGCGGGATTCCGCCCGCCTCGGTCCCGCCCGCGCGGATCCCGCTCCCTGTTCGCCCTGTTTTATCTGGTCGAGATCAGGCATCGGCAACTCCTTCAACGCAATCTCGCACCCCGCTCACGGGTGCCCAGAGACTACAATGCTAATATGGCAATTACGTGATATCTAAATATTAACCGGCGGCGGAGGCCTCGGCGATAACGTCGCCGAGCGGATCGGCTTGATTGACACGCTCAGGGGCCCGAGATTGCCTCGATATTCGCGCTAGCCGGCGATGCTCTGCGCGAAGCGGACGATGCGGTGGCCCGCCTCGGCGAGGCGTGGCTCGGCGGCGGTTAAGGAGATCCGCAGGTGTCCGGCGGCGCTCGGTCCAAAGCTGTCGCATGGCAGGACGGCGACATGTTCTCGCATCAGCAGATCGCGCGCGAATGCCGCGGAAGCGATACCCGTGCCGCGAATGTCCATCAGCACGAACATGCCCCCCTCGGGCCGCGTCACTCGGCAATTGGGGGCCTCGGCAAGGATTTCCGAGAGCATTCCGGCGCGATGGCGGTAAGCCTCGCGGAGCGCGGCCATCTCGGGGAGATCGGCTTCGAGAGCCGGCATTACCCCGTCCTGGATGAAGGCCGGGCTGCCGTAGATCATCGCGACCAGCAGCTCGAAAAGGTGCGCCGACAAGGCTGGCGGGCCGACGATCCAACCAAAGCGAAACCCCGGCATCGCGTGCGATTTCGACAGGCTCGAGACGATGACGGTGCGCTCGGCCATGTCGGGCAACGACCACGGGCTGACATGCGGCCGGGCAAAGGCCAGGTCTTCATAGACCTCGTCGGAAAGCAGCCACAAATCGCGGCGGCGGCACAGCTCGGCGATCCCGGCGACCTCGTCCGCGGTGAACACGACGCCCGTGGGATTGTGCGGGCTGTTGATCCAGATTACGCGGGTGCGCGGCGTGACGGCGGCAGCGATCGCCTCGAGATCCGGATGAAAGCCCCGCTCGGCGCGCAACGGCACCGTCACCAGGCGGGCGCCGCTCGCGGCGATCACCGGAGCGTAGGTGTTGTAGATCGGCTCCGGCACAATGACTTCGTCGCCCGGGCCGGCGAGGCACTGCAACGCGCAATACACCCCGCCCTGAGCGCCGGGTGTGACGACGACGTTGTCGGCGCGGCACCGACGTCCGGTGCGCCGCTGAACCCGCGCGGCGATCGCCTCGCGGACCTTGGGATAGCCGATGATCGAGGAGTATCCGGTGCGATGGCGGCGCAGCGCATCGATCGTCGCGTCGATGACCGGTGCGGGCGGCGCCTGGTCGGGATCGCCGACCGTCAAAAAAATGACATCCTGGCCCTGGTCGCGCAGCCGTGCCGCCTCCATGTGGATGCTCCAGGCATCGGCGCCCCGCGCGGCGATGCGATCGACCATTGGTGAGAACCGCACCTTCGTTTTCTCCGCAAAGCCAGATTTGTTTCAGGAAATGGTGTGAAGGAGCCTGCCGTGACAGGCTGACCTCTTCATGTTGCCACCGCGCCAACAGCCCGACCGAAGGGAATAACGAGCAAGATGAGTGTGAGAGCCGAGATGGTCCGGGCCGGCCTGCGCTGGTTGATCAAGCATCGCAATCACCGCGAGCTGACGGTCGAGCAGCACAGGCGGTTTGTGACTGTCGCCGAGCGGTTGGTTCCGGACCCGCCCCCGCACACTCGGACCCTCCCTGTCGATGCCGACGGGGTCAGGGCGGATCTGATCGCCACCCCCTCTTCCGTAGCCGAGCGCCATGTCCTCTTCCTGCATGGCGGAGCCTTCATCATCGGCTCGCCGAACCTTTACCGGCATCTCACCGCAGGGGGCGGACCCGAGTCGGATTGCAGTCATGGGGGATTCGGCGGGCGGCGGGCTCGTCTTTTCGCTGATGCTGAGGCTGCGCGACGAGGGCTATCCGCTACCGGCCGCTGCCGCCGCTTTGTCGCCCTGGACCGATCTCGCACTTACCGGGGCCTCGCTCCGGGTGAACGCCATCTACGATCCGATGCTCAGCGCCGATGATCCGCCATTGTTCGTCAATGACTATCTCGCCGGCGCCGATCCGCGCGCTCCCTATGTCTCGCCGCTTTACGGCGATCCCGCCGGGCTGCCCCCGACGATCATTCAGGTCGGCAGCGATGAGGTGTTGCGCGACGACGCCGTACGGATGGCCGATCGCATGCGCGCCGCCGGGTGTCAGGTCGAGCTCGAAATATGGCCGCGCATGCCGCACGTTTGGCATGTCTTCGTGCCGCTCATCCCGGAAGCCCGCCGCGCGATCGAACGCGTCGGCGCGTTCGTTCGGGAAAAAATGGGCGTGCGGGAAAAGACGGGCTATGACGGCGCCGCCCCTCTGGCAGCTCCCTTGGCCCGGTCCGCGCCGATTATCTGACCGACGGGTGGAAGGCGGCCAAGTGCGGCAACCGTGCTCCAGGTGAGGAACAGGGTACCGGAGAAAACCACCGCGCCCTTGAAGACGGCCGGGAGCGCCATGCCGAGCAGCGCGAACTGCAGCCAGACGACAAACAAGTAGTGCACCAGGTACATGCCGTAGGCGCTGGAGCTAAGTCCGGCCAGCGACGGCAGTCTGCGGGCGGCAAAGCGCAGCACGACCCCGAGCACGGCAAAGCAGCTGGAAAAGCAGGCGAGCACAAAACCGAGATCGGCTAGGGTCTGCAAACCCAGGGGAGCCGACGCCCCTTCCTCCATCGTCAGCCCGGTAAATCCCATCCACGCGCACAATGACACCACGGCGGCGATAATCCAGGCCGCCCACCGCCGCACCAGTGGTCCGTCAGTTGCGAAAAGACCGCGTTCGACACCTCCGGCCCCGACGCCGACGCCGGCAAAAAAATAGAGGGCGTAGTGCAAGGGGCGGCTGAGCTGAAACGCGAATGGCCCCAGCTGGAACCACGCCGAGGGCGTAAACAGGAGGGCCAAGGGCACATAAGCCAGCATCGTGACGAAAACAAAACACGCAAAGAATCGGGCCGGATGGGCTTCAGCGACCGAAGCGAGGCGGACCAGGTGATTGCCCAGCCGCGGCGCAAATCGATGCACGGCAGCAGCGCCAAAGTCGCCGACCAGCAGCAGCCACAAGAACCACATCGGCCCGCATGGCCAGAATGGCAATGCGAGCCAGTGCCGCCAATAGGCCGCAACGCCCGGATCGCTCGCCGTCTGCAGATAAGTCGGATAGAGCGTCGCGGGCATCAATAATGCGACGACGAGCACAAACGGCAGGCCGAGCCGCAACAGACGGCCGTTGAGGAAATTTGCGGCCCCCTTCCGGTTCAGGCTTGGCCAGACGAACAGCCCCGACAGAAAGAAAAACAACGACATCAGAAAGACGTCTTGCCAGGCGCAATACAGGTCGAAGCCGACCCACCGATGGCTGTCGACAATCGGAAAGGCGCGCCACAGATAGGGGGGGCTGTCGAACGAAAACGGCTCCGCGGGGAGAAATTGCAGGTATGCCAGCACCGAGTGGAACGACAGCACCAGCAGGATGACAAAGGCGCGCAGATTATCGAGCGCCAGGCTCGACCGATTCATCAAACCGATGGAGCCGGTGAGTTGCTCAGTTGTCGCGCTCATCCCGGGTTGCCCGGTAGCTGTCGTCTACCTCCGCTAACGCAGGCCGGTTCTCCGATATCCGCGCTGGGGTGCGGGACGGCGCTGGGATTGTGCCTCGAGGCGGTGTCGCGCGACGCACGACCCAGTCCGGTTTTGTACGCGGCCGTCCCATCAACGCAGGTTGGAACAGCACCGCCGCCGCCATTGTGCAGACGAGCGCCAGCGCCATCAATTTGCCCATGCTGGAAGTGGCGGGATCGCTGGACAGCCACAGGCTGCCAAATGCACTCGCCGTGGCCA
>VAZT01000689.1 GCA_005884825.1 Alphaproteobacteria bacterium | reverse complement strand
GCCGCTGCACCGCGTCGAATTGCAGCCCTGTTCGGCGCTTCGGCAATAGCCTCGGGCGCGGCGGCGCTGACGATCGCCGAGCAAAGCCGCAGCGCTTGCGAAACCGGCCGACCGCTCGACCGCATCGCCCTCGTCGCGGGCGCGCTCGAACTGTTTCTTCTGTTGTCGCTGCGTCAGCGCTTCCGCGAACAAGGGGTGGACGGCGCACTTAATGAGACCGGATGGGGCCTCGCCTACGACTTTGGTGTGATGGCGCTCGGCGCCGGCGTCCCCATGCTGCATCACATCGAAAACGTGATCGAACCCGAGCGTGCACCCCGGCGCGCGATGACGATCTCGCTCGCCGTACTTGCCGGCGGCTTCCTGTTGCGCCACGTGCTGCTGCGCGCCGGCAACAGCTCGGCAAAGCGACCCAAGGACTATTTTCGCCTGACCGGAAGGGTGCTGGAGTGAGTTCGGCTTCTTGCCGCGCGGCAGTCGCGGCTCTCGATCGCGCGCTCGATCGCCTGGAGCGGTGTAATGCCATTCTGAGCATGGTAATTGGCGGCGAGTATCCCGTGGCTGGGATCCGGCGCGACCGCTTGCAGAGGGCTCGCGTCGAACTCGCCTCGCTGATCGGTGAGCGATAATAACAGGCGCGGTCGTGCTAACGACCGTTGCTCCACCTCAAATGCTCTGGTAACCGCGCAGGCCCGCGTTCGGCATTCAATCGATCGAGCACGATCGTGGTGCGCGCCGCTACCCGCATAAGATCCGATGCGGCTTGCCGAAGTCGCTGACGGACACCGGGCGATCCCTCTGCGAGAGCGGCGTCAAAGCTCGAACGAAACGCCGCGATGGCAGCTTCCGCTCGGCCATGAAGCTCACGATCCAGGCCGGCCGTAAACGCTGAAGCGCGACCTGTAGCTCGCTGGGCGGGCCCGACCTGGCTTCGCTCGCCAAGCGTCGGCGCGATTGCTTCGCGAGCCGGTCGCAGCTCGACAGGGCATCCTGCAGCCGGCCTGACCTCGGCCGGCATCGGTCCTTCAATTCTGTGCTCTTCGCTGCGCGGAATCCGCGGACCCTCCGGCCTTGGCGGCCTGTTCCGCTCGCCGGAAAAATTCATTGCCGCATCAGGTCCTCCATTCATCCTCCGCTCGGGGTCCTGCGCGGCCCGTAGCTTGCCTTGCTTGAGGATATAATGAATTGCCGGCGGCGTGCAGCCGTAACTCTGGGCAATTCTGGTTATTGACTCGCCCTTTGCATACCGTGCCGCAATGGCGCTCCATTCGCCCTGCGGAATTTTGGACATGTCTACTCCTGCTTTGTCAGAAGCCGCCTCCGCATCTTTCAAGAGACCGCGCTGTCCTCCGAGAGGCACCGCCGAACTTCGGGCGTCGCACTGGCAAACGCCGCCGGCATCACATCGGCATATCGAAAGGTGCCTAAGGCGAAATGGTCATAATCTTAACTATTTCAAGATAGAGAAAGGGAGTGCACGAATTCGTTGTTCGGTTTCATTGCTGCACAGCTAGTCCCGTAAATCGACAGGCGCTCGATTGCTGTTGTTACATTGCCCAAATCCACGGTATCGAGGATCAGTGCGCGCCCGGCAATCGGTTTGGATGATGCGGGCTGCGCAGCATATCGTAACCGGGCCTTCCGGTTCCATATAGAGCCTGGTGCAGCTGCTGCCCCATTCCGGCCGCGTCGAAAGGTGCGACATCATCCTTTAAACATGCGTTAGATGATGGAGGGCATTATGGAGGACGCTCGGGTCGGGACAGTGCTACTGCAAGTCAACCCCGCCCGGTCATGAAAGCCCCTTCGATGTTCGCCCTCGTCTTGCAGCCGTCGCCCGGAAGAAGATCGATCCTCCTTTCGTTCGGGGTCGTCATGGCGGCGATGGGTTGCACTGAGGCAGATCGGTTTTACTCGGCGGGCGCACAGGCGCCGAGCTTTGCGCCGATCGTGCAGGAGGTGATGCCCGCGGTGGTCAATGTTTCGGCTGTCCAGAGGGTGAATAAGGCGGCGGTTGAACGGGAGGGGCCGCAACCCGGTGGGGTCCAGGATCGGGTTGCCCTCAGCAGCACTCCGCCATCGGTGGTCGAGGAACTG
>VAZT01000296.1:7796-11212 GCA_005884825.1 Alphaproteobacteria bacterium | reverse complement strand
ACCACCGCGCTCGACGTGACGATCCAGGCCCAGATACTCGACCTGATGCGCGAGCTGCAGGAGACGCTCGGCACTGCGATCGTGCTGATAACGCACGATATGGGCGTCGTCGCCGAGAATGCCGACCGGGTGGTGGTAATGTACGCCGGGCGAAAGGTCGAGGAGGCCAGCGCCAAGGATTTGTTCGAGTGCCCGGGACATCCCTACACCAAAGGGCTGCTGGGCTCGATACCCAATGTCGAAGTCGCGGCGCATACCCGCACCCGCCGGGCGCGCTTGAACGAGATCAAGGGAATGGTCCCCTCGCTCTCGAACCTGCCGAAAGGCTGCACTTATGCGCCGCGCTGCGGACTGGCGAGCGCCGAATGCCGAGCGTCTTATCCCCCCCTGGTGCAATACCGGCCCGGCCATTGGGTCGCCTGCTGGCATGCCGAGCAGGTGCTCGGAGGCGCCGCATGAGCCCGCTCCTCGAAGTCGACGGGCTCAAAAAGCATTTCCCGATCCACACCGGCGTGTTCTCACGGACGTCGGGTCAAGTCTACGCGGTCGACGGCATCTCGTTTCACATCGACCGCGGCGAGACGTTGGGGCTCGTCGGGGAGAGCGGTTGCGGCAAGTCGACGGCCGGCCGCACCCTCCTCAAATTGCTCGAACCGACGGGCGGGAAAATCCGGGTTCGCGGCGAAGACATCACCGATCTCGACCAGGACCGGATGCTGCCCTACCGCCGGCAGATGCAGATGATCTATCAGGATCCCTACGCCTCGCTCAATCCGCGAATGTCAGCCGGAGATATCGTCGGTGAGCCGTTGATCATTCACCGGGTCGGCACCCCCGGCGAACGCCGCGAACGGGTGGCCGGCCTGTTCGAGCGGGTCGGATTGCGGCCCGAGCTCACCCGGGCCTACCCGCACGAGTTTTCCGGCGGCCAGCGCCAGCGCATCGGGATTGCCCGCGCTCTCGCATTGAGCCCGGAGCTGATCGTCGGAGACGAGCCGGTCTCCGCCCTCGACGTCTCGATCCAGGCCCAGATCATCAATCTGTTGATGGATCTGCAGAACGAGTACCAGCTGTCCTATCTCTTCGTCGCTCACGACCTCGCGGTCGTCGAACACATCAGCGACCGGGTCGCGGTGATGTATCTCGGCCGCATTGTCGAGATGACCGACAAGACCAGCCTCTTCGAGACGCCGCTGCACCCCTATACCGAGGCGCTGCTGTCGGCCGTGCCGATCCCGAAATACGGTGCGAGGGACCGCAAGCGCGTGATCCTGACCGGCGACGTGCCGAGCCCGATCAACCCGCCGCCGGGCTGCCATTTCCACACCCGCTGCCCGTACGCAATGGCTCGTTGCCGGCACAAAGCGCCGCTTCTGCGGGAAATCCAGCCCGGCCATTGGGCCTCCTGCCACCTGCACGATGCCGGAGTGCGGTTCCCGCTCGCCAAGCCTGGCTCGGAATAGACGCCGCTGGAATTTACCGTTAATAATACAAGCAATATGAAGCAATAGGGAGCAGACCGCGGGAACAATTGGGCGTTGTTTCCCGTTGGCCGGGTAGCCGTGTCACAAAGCCGCCTCAATCGAGCCGTTGTCGTTCCGGATGCGGCTCAGGAACAACGCCCATGCGCCTCCTAGCAAAAACCCTTCTCGCGCTGGCTCTTCTCGTTTGCAACCCTGCGTTCGGTGAGCAGCAGCCCGCTGCCCGCGTCGGCCGGGTGAGCTTCATCTCCGGTACCCTAGCCTTTTACGGCTCCGGGGACAGCGACTGGTCAGCGGCTACGCTCAACTATCCCGTCGCCGCCGGGGAGTGGTTTGCGACCGATCCGCAGTCCCGCGCCGAAATTCGGATCGGCGCGGAAACGATCGATATTGCCGCCGGCACCCAGCTCGAGATCACCGATCTTGGCAACCGTGCCATGAAGGCCGGCGTGACCCAAGGGCGGATCGATATCAATTTGCGGCAGTTCGGGCAAAACGAGAGCACCGAGATCGATATCCCCCGCGGCAGCGTCTGGCTGCTGGAGCGCGGTGTTTACGACATCGATACCGGAACTGCGGACCAACCGACGCGGATCAGCGTATTCGCGGGCAGCGCCCGGTTTGTCGGCGGCGGCACCGATCTGATCATCAAAGCCGGTGACGCGGTTGTCTTGAGGGGCAGCGATACCGTTGCGGCAACGGTTGAGCCGGCCGCCATGGACGACTTCGTCAAATGGTGCCGCTCGCGCGATTACCATCAAGACAGGCTTGCTGGACGGCCATTGGGTCTGGGTCGAGCCTTGGGGATGGAACTGGGTCGATGCGGAGCCGTGGGGTTTCGCGCCGTTTCACTACGGACGTTGGGCCCGCATCGACGATCGCTGGGGATGGGTGCCGGGCAATTTCGTTCCGCAGCCCGTCTATGCGCCGGCGCTCGTCGCCTTTATCGAGGATCCCGGCATTGGGCCGTCGGTGCCCGTCGAAACCGGGCCGGCGGTCGGCTGGTTTCCGCTTGCACCGGGCGAGGTGTATTGGCCGACCTATACCCGCGATCCGATTTATATCCGCAATGTCAACATCGCCAATGTCAGCGCGACCAAAATCACCGAAATAAAGACAATCGTGGCGGCGCGGCGAACGGACGACCCGCCGCCACAGCTGGCGAACCAGCAATTCGTCAACCGCAGCGCGGCAACAGTCGTACCTGCAAGGGTATTTGCCGATTCCGCCAGAGTTGCACCTGCGGCGCTACCGGTTCCCCCGCAAGCCCTGCAGCGAGCGCCGGTCAGCCTCCGCCCGCCGCAGTTGACGACGCCCGCCGCAAGACCGGCCTCTTCAGCGCTTACGACATCCGCACCGGCGACGCAGCCCGCGCATGGACCCTCTGCGCAAGCAGTGCTGCCGGCGGCTGTGCATCCACCGGGCCCGCCGAATTTCCGCGGTCTGGCTCCCGCCCCGACCGGCCCCCGCGAGCGCCCCCAGCTAGCCCGACAACCGCTGCAAGCAGCGCCGGTTGCACCCGTGCCGGGTCGCCCTCCAAGCCCGCCGAATTTCTCGAACCTCGCTCCCGCACCAGGCGCGCACGGGCGGCCTGCGGTGACCCAGCAGCCGGCACAGGCTCTACCCGCGCCAGGTCATCCCCCAGGGCCGCCGAACTTCTCGCAGCTCGCTCCCGCGACGGCATACCCCCGACAAGCCCCGAAACCTCCACCGGCACAAGCGGCGCAGGATGGGCCACCGGCAGCGCATGCTCCGCCACCGGCAATCGCGCAAACACCGACCCCGCGCTCTCTCGCGCCGCCGTCACAGCAGGCCCCTCAGCATCAAGACCAAAGTGCAGTGGGGCAAGTAACGCAGCCGAGTGCCGCGGATCGGCAGCGTGCCGCGGCCCAACAGCAGGCCCAGCAACGCGCCGCCGCCCAGACCGCCGCCGAG
>VAZT01000296.1:0-7626 GCA_005884825.1 Alphaproteobacteria bacterium | reverse complement strand
CGCAGCAACGCGCTGCCGCCCAAGCCGCCGCCCAGCAGCAGGCGCAGCAACGCGCTGCCGCCCAAGCCGCCGCCCAGCAGCAGGCGCAGCAACGCGCTGCCGCCCAAGCCGCCGCCCAGCAGCAGGCGCAGCAACGCGCTGCCGCCCAAGCCGCCGCCCAGCAGCAGGCGCAGCAACGCGCTGCGGCGGTGGGGCAGCAAGCTCAGGCGCACGGCAATTGTGGACACCCGGGGCAGCCGGCTTGCCCGCGATGACTCACCTACCGGAATATACGGCCGGCCTATGCGATTATGCTCTATCGGCAAGTGCCGGGCAGGTTTCTTTCCAACAAAGTTGGATTTAGTGCACGGGCGGCGCGCTCGCGCGAGCTGCGATCTCTGCAGGAGCTGTATTGCGGACCGTAATATTGTGAGCCGTAATACGGCGCAGGAGCATCAATCACGTAGAGCGCGGGGATAATGCTGCCGTGCCCCGACGCCACGTGCCTTGGATACAGCAGATCGCCGATGCCGTGTTCAGATACCAGGTGTATCCAGTCGGTAAAACCTATTTGCTGTGCCGGCGAACAGCGCCGCCTTTTCGGCGGCGGAGCAGCCGGCGGCGATGTGCTTGAAGGCGTTCCACAGCGCGGCGTAGCTGCAGCTGCCCTTGTCGACCGGGAAATTGCTCTCGAACATCGCGCGCTCGGGGCCGAAGGCGGCGATGCAGGTCTCGATATAGGGCCGCCAGGCGGCGGCGAGTTCCTCCGAGCTCGGCGGCAATTCGCGCGTGTGGAGGTCGAACCCGAACATCCGCATGCCCAGCCCGCCCAGCTTGACATGCACATTGGGGCAGGCTGCCAGCTCGCGGATCCGGCCGCTCCATTCGGCGAACACCTCGTCGCGCTTGCCAGCGTAGCGGCCCAGGCCGATCGGGCCGCCGACATGGTCGAGCACGATTTGGGTATCCGGAAAGGTGCGCGCGAGACCAACGAGGTCGTCGGAGCTGCGTGTGGTACATCCAGGCGTCGAAACTGAGGCCGAGCGGTGCGAGGCGGGCGAAACCTTCGCGCACACGCTTGTCTCTGAGCAGGCCTTCCGGCCGGGTGACCATCGACCCCCATGCCGCTTGGTCGGGATGCGAGGCGGTGATGAAACGGATGCCGCGGAACCGGCCGCCTCCGGCCACGATCATCGCCTCCAACACCTTCCCGACCGCGGCGCCGATCGTCAGATCGGCATAGCCGACGATACCGGCGCAGACCTGCGTCTTCCCGTAGGTCCCGCTCGCTGACATCGCCGCGACGCCATTGGCGAACTCGATCTCGCCGATCGGGCGCAGCTCGGCGGGGCCTGATGCGCGGTACATCGACAGCCATTCGAGGTACACGGTCGCGGTGATGTTGTGGCCGGTGCCGATATCGGCGAGCAGTTCTGGCAGCAAATAACGGCCGGTCTCGGGCCGATCGACCAGGTGATGGTGCGGGTCGACGATCGGCAGATCTGGTTCGACGATCTCTTCGCGGCGCCGGTCAAGCCATTCCTGCCGGACCGGCAGGTGCAAGCTGAGCGCCGCCGCGGTTGTCGCGGATTGCATCGGCCCCCCGTGCGTTAACTTACTGAAGCATATCGGTTTTGCGCCTGCCGGTACGCTCAACGGCGCGTTCCGCCAAACGGTCATACCCTTCCGCTATATCGAACATGATCCGCCTCGCCTCCACGTCGGTCATGATTTCGGCGATGGTCCGAGTTTCTTCGGCGCGGCTCAGCCAGTGTTCGGCGTCATCGAGCAGAGTCTTCATTTGCACACCTCAGCCACCGATCGAACCCTAGCGCCGATCCTCTGTGCGGTCATCAAAATAGCGCTACATTTTGCCGCGGGGATATTTCCCGTAGTGAACGAGCAAAACCGCAACAAGTTGCTCGCAGCCGTCGCGATCCAGTTGGTCGAAACGCGCGAGCAGCGGGCTATCCAGGTCGAGCACACCCGACACGCGGCCATTCTCGATGAGTGGCACGACGAGTTCGGACCGCGAATCCGGGTCGCAAGCGATGTGGCCCGGGAAATCGCGCACATCGGGGACCAGTATTGTTGTACCCCGGGCGGCGGCGGTGCCGCACACCCCCTTGCCGACAGGGATTCGCACGCAGGCCGGCTTACCCTGGAAAGGCCCGAGCACGAGGTCCTCGCCGTTGCGGAAATAAAACCCGGCCCAATTGAGGTTCGGCAATCCGTGATAGATCAGCGCGGCCGTATTGGCGGCGTTAGCGATCGGATCCGGTTCTCCCGCGATCAGCGCCGCGAGCTGCCGCGCGAGATCGCGATAAAGCTCCGGCTTCTCTGAGGCGGTCATTTTCGGCCCTCGCCACCCGGCGCCGCACCGATGCTGGCTTGGCGGCCGAGGCGCCTATATGATTAAGCGCTCCTAACTGCGGCTTACAATGCTGCTCGGCCTCAATATTCGCGACATTGTACTGATCGACCGCCTCGACCTCGCCCTCCGTCCCGGCCTGTGCGTGCTGACCGGCGAGACCGGCGCCGGCAAGTCGATCCTGCTCGATGCGCTGGGTCTGGCGCTCGGCAAACGGGCGGAGAGCGGTCTGGTTCGAACCGGGGCTCAGCAGGCCACCGTATCGGCGGAATTCTCGGTCGGGCGCAACCATCCGGCGCATGCGATCCTGCGCGAGGCCGGGCTCGACGGCGACGGCGAAGCTATCGTGTTGCGCCGGCTGGTCGGCTCCGACGGGCGCAGCCGCGCCTTTGTCAACGACGAGCCGGCGAGCGTCGGGCTGTTGCGCGAGCTCGGCGAGAGCCTGGTCGAGATCCAGGGCCAGTTCGAGCAGCGCGGGCTGCTCGATCCCGCCAACCACCGCATGATCCTCGACGCCTTCGCCGAGCACAGCGTCACCCCGAACGCGCTCGCGAAGGCCTGGCACGATTGGCGCGAAGCGGGGCAGCGTGAGGCCGATGCGGCGCGGCTGCTCGCGGCGAGCCGCGACGAAGAGGACCTGCTGCGCCACCATCTGGCTGAGCTCGATTCGCTGGCGCCGCAGGAAGATGAAGAGGATCGCCTCGCTGCCCGGCGCACCATGCTGCAGAACGCCGAGCGGCTGGCCGAAACCTTGACCGAGGCGATCGGCGAGATCGACGGCAACGCCGGTGCGCAAGCTGCCCTGGCCCGCGCGGCGCGGCGGCTGGAACGGGCCCGCGAGCGCGCCCATGGTCTGCTCGATTCGGCCTTTGCGGCGACCGAAAGAGCCGCCGCGGAAACCGCCGAGGCCCTTGCGGCGCTCGAGGGGGTCGCGCGTCAGCTCGATACCGACCCACGTGAGCTCGAGAAGGTCGAAGAACGGCTCTTCGCGCTGCGTGCGGCGGCTCGCAAACACCAGTTGGCCGTCGCCAATCTGCCGGGGCTGCGCGAGCAGATGGCGGCTCGGCTCGTCGAGCTCGAAGCCGGCGCCGACAATGTCGAGCACCTCGTCCGGGCTACCGCCGAGGCCCGCGGCCGTTTCATTTCAGCGGCTGACGCGGTGTCGCGCGGACGTGCACACGCCGCCGCGCGGCTCGATGCGGGGCTCGCGGCTGAACTGAAACCGCTGCGCCTCGACGAGGCGCGCTTTCGCACCGTGGTCAGCCCGCTCGCGGAGCCCGATTGGGGCGAGCATGGGTGCGAGCGGGTGCATTTCGAGGTCTCGACCAACCCGGGCGCGGGTTTCGGGCCGCTGGCGCGCATCGCGTCGGGCGGCGAGCTGTCGCGCTTCATGTTGGCGCTGAAGCTGGTGCTCGCCGGCACCTCCTCGGTGCCGACCCTGATCTTCGACGAGGTCGACAGCGGCATCGGCGGCGCCGTTGCCGCGGCGGTCGGCGAGCGCCTTCAGCGGCTGGGCACAAATCTGCAGGTCCTCGTCGTAACACATTCGCCGCAGGTGGCGGCGCGCGGCGCCTATCACTTGCGCGTCGCGAAGAGCCTCGCCGCGCGCGAGACCGTGACCCGCGTCGAAGAGCTCGACGAGGATACGAGACAGGAGGAGATCGCCCGCATGCTGTCCGGCCGCAACATCACCGCCGAGGCGCGCGCCGCGGCGGCGAGCCTGATTGCCGGAGGCCGGGCATGAGCGCTTCGACCGCCTCTCGGCGGCGTCGGGAGGAGCCTGAGCTGCGGCCGGTCGATGCACTAACCGAAGACGAGGCCCGCACCGAGCTGGCCTCGCTGGCGCAGGAGATCAAGCGCCACGACCGGCTCTACTACACCGACGCGGCGCCCGAGATTTCCGATGCCGATTACGACGCGCTGCGCCGCCGCAACACCGATATCGAGGCCCGCTTTCCGGAGTTGATTCGCACCGACAGCCCGACGCGGCGGGTCGGCGCCGCCCCCGCCGCCGGCTTCGCCAAGGTCACGCATTCCCGACCGATGTTGTCGCTGGAGAATGCGTTCGAAGAACAAGACGTCCGCGACTTCTTCGCCGGGGTCCGCAATTTCTTCCGGCGTACGTCGACCGAGGCGCTGGTCGCCGAGGACAAGATCGAGATCATGGCCGAGCCCAAAATCGACGGGCTATCCATCGCGCTCTCTTATCGGAACGGCCGTCTCGCGCTGGGGGCGACGCGCGGCGACGGCACCACGGGCGAAAACGTCACCACGAACTTGCGCACGCTCGACACCGTGCCGGAAATGCTTGCCGGCGAGGGTTGGCCCGAGCTGATCGAGGTACGCGGCGAGGTGTATTTAGAGCGCGCCGGTTTCTTTGCGCTGAACGAGGAGCGCGCGGCGTCCGGAGAATCGGTTTTCGCCAATCCGCGTAACGCCTCGGCCGGCTCGCTGCGCCAGCTGGACTCGGCGATAACCGCGCGTCGGCCGCTCAAATTCTTCGCTTATGCCTGGGGCGAGGCGAGTGCGCCGTTCGCACGCACGCATGAGGAGGCCTTGGCTCGGTTTCGCGATTGGGGATTCTCGGTCAATCCACGCTCACGGCTGTGCCGCGGCGTCGATGAGGCGCTAGCCTATTATCGCGAGATCGCCGCCGAGCGGGCGGAATTGCCGTACGATATCGACGGCGTCGTATACAAGGTCAACGACTTGGCGCTGCAGGAGCGGCTCGGCATGGTCAGCCGCGCGCCGCGCTGGGCAGTCGCGCAGAAATTTCCGGCACAGCAGGCGCAGACCGTGCTGCGCGACATCTCAATCCAGGTCGGCCGCCAGGGCTCGCTGACGCCGGTGGCGATGCTCGAGCCGATCACGGTCGGCGGCGTCGTCGTGCAACGCGCCACGTTGCACAACGAGGACGAGATCCAACGCAAGGACGTCCGCATCGGCGACACCGTCGTCGTGCAGCGCGCCGGTGACGTGATCCCGCAGATCGTCTCGGTCGTGCTCGATCGCCGCCCGAAGGAGGCGGTGCCGTACCAGTTTCCCGATCATTGCCCGATCTGCGGGAGTCTTGCGATGCGCGAGCCCGGCCAGGTGGCGCGGCGCTGCACCGGCGGGCTGATCTGCGCCGCGCAAGCGGTCGAGCGATTGCGCCATTTCGTATCGCGCCATTGCTTCGACATCGAGGGGCTGGGCGAAAAGCACATCACTGCCTTTTGGCAAGACGGGCTGATCCGCCAGCCGGGCGACATCTTCCGCCTCGACCCGGAGGTGATCGCCAAGCGCGAAGGCTGGGGCGAGCTCAGCGCGCGCAACCTGATGACCGCGATCGACGAGCGCCGGCGGATTTCGCTCGAGCGCTTTATCAATGCTCTCGGCATTCCGCAGGTCGGCGAGGCGACGGCTCGGCTGCTCGCCCGACACTACCGGTCGCTCGCCGCGTGGCGGCGCGAAATGGAAGCGGCGCAAGATCCGGACAGCGAAGCACGGGCGGGGCTCCTCGACATCCATGGCATCGGCGAGGATATGGCTGCCGACATCCTCGGCTTTTTCGCCGAGCCGCATAACCGCGCCGTGCTCGACGACCTCGCGGGCGAGGTGACGGTGCTCGACTACGAGGCCCCGGCGCAGCGCACCGCCTCTCCGCTCGCCGGTAAGACGATCGTCTTCACCGGCACATTGGAGAGGATGAGCCGTTCCGAGGCAAAGGCCAGAGCCGAAGCTCTTGGGGCCAATGTCACGGGCTCGGTCTCGGCCAAGACCGATTACATCGTAGCCGGCGCCGATCCCGGCTCGAAGGCGACGAAGGCGGCCGCCCTCGGCGTCACCCTCCTCGACGAGGCCGCCTGGCTGTCGCTCGCCGGCGAAGCCGCGGGATGATGGCATCAGGTGCTCGACGTCACTGACGAGGACCGCCTGGAGCCGGTGCTCGGCCCGACGATAGCGCGGGATACCGAGAATGAGCCAGAGCCGCTTCTTTTCGCTACACCGGCGGAAGCCGGTGCCCACGGATCGATGGGTCCCGGCTTTCGCCTGGAAGGCAATGACGCGTTGCGGTCACCCGAACCCTTCGAACGAGAACAACAAGCTGATAAACCAAGTTGGTGGCCCAGGCTGCGGGGCCCGATCGGCTCCCTCGTACTGCACTTGCTGCCGCTGTTGCTGCTGATCGATTGGCAATTCTCGCGACCGGCTGAGGTTGAGACGATCCCGGTGCAGCTCGTCTTCGAGCCGCCGAAGGTGGCGCCGGCAGCGCCGCTGCCGCAACCAAAACCCACTCCACCCCCGCCGCGAGGCCGCCTCGCCTCGGAGGATCTCGGCGACCCCGAAGCCAAACAGGTCGACAAGCCCAAGGGCGACCCGCCGCCGGCTGACAAATCCGCCAAGACCGAAACGCCGCCGGCCGAGACGAAGCCGCCTGATAAGCCGCAACAAATAGCGGCGGTCGCACCGCCGCCGCTGCCGCCGGCCAAATCCGATGGCCCGAAGCCCGACCCGGTTCCGAAGCCCGCCCCAAAGCCGACGCCGGCGGCTCACCGGGTGCCGAAACCGCTCGAAGACCCGGCGAATATCGCGCCCCGCCGGGGGAGGTTCCCCGGCCCCGCGGCGACGCGGGACGAGTACCTCGCCTACATGCATTCGCTGATCCGGCAGCATTATAACCTACTGTCTTCGGCCGAGCTCGGGGGCCGGCGCGGCATGGTTGTCGTCGAGTTCGTCGTCCTCGACGACGGCAAGGTCGCGCTCCTCAAGATACGGCGCAGCTCCGGTTGGCCCGACATCGACAATCGCGTCGCCGAAATGGTCGCCGCCGTCGGCCATTTCCCGCCCCTGCCCCAGTGGTTCCAGGGCTTGGCTATGCCGTTTGAATTCGGCTTCCCGTTCCCTGAGGCTCTGCGGGAGTAGAGTTCATGACCGTTGCGGTCAATCCGATCGTCACCTCGGTGATCCAGCATCGCCTCTTGGCGATCGTCGAAGAGATGGGGGAGGCGATGCTGCGCACCTCCTACTCTCAGATCCTTAATTCGAGCCGCGACTTCTCGACCGCGATCTGCGATCTCGACGGCCGGCTGATCGCGCAGGCCGAGCACGTGCCGATCCATGTCGGCGCGCTGCCCTTTGCAGCGAAGGCGATGACCGAGTTCTTTGGCGAGGATATTCACCCGGGCGACGTCTTCCTGCTCAACGACCCTTATCACGGCGGCAATCATCTCCCCGATTTGACCGCCTTCGTGCCGGTTTTCGAGGGAGACCGGCCGCGTTTCTGGTCGATCAAC
>VAZT01000295.1 GCA_005884825.1 Alphaproteobacteria bacterium | reverse complement strand
AGCTGCAGAAGCTCAAATTTGCTGATAGGCTCGCCCGAGACGTGCCAAACGCCCTCGATATCGCGAAATCGGGTCAGCAAGTCGAAAACCAGATCGGCCATTGCCAGCGTCGTGAGCCCGCTGTAGAGCGCACCGGCAAATCCTTTGATCCGGTGGCCGCGCTGAGCGAGAAACCACTCGAGCAGTCCTGTCCGGCCGGCGATTTCCCGTCCAATAATCGACGAACGGATGGTCAGACAGCCCGCCCCACCGACCTCGCCGAGAAATTTCGTTCGCCCATAGAGATCCTCGGCATCGGAGGGATCGCTCTCGCTATAGGGTCCGCATCGGCCGGAAAAGACGCAGTCGGTACTGAAATGCACAAGCCGCGCGCCGCGCTCCTGACACAGCCCAGCGAGAAGGTGGGGAAACAGCGCATTGATCGCGATCGCAGGGGCCGGGTCCTTCGCCGCCTCGCGCTGTTTCACAATGCCGATGCAATTGACGACCGCGTGCGGCCGCGTCTCGTCGACGGCACGAGCGACAGACCCGAGATCCTCGACCGAAATCCCGAGACGCAGATTTGCCCCTGCCAAGGCCGGAGCCGACGTGTACGGCTCCCCCGATCCGCGCAAGGTGCCGATCGCTTCGCAATCCCCGGCGAGCCGCTCGAGGATCTTGTGGCCGAGCATGCCGCCCGCGCCGAGCACCAACACTCGCATCACCCAACCGTCCTGCGCCCAGTCATTTGGTCCGGAACCAAAAGGCCGACGGTTCCGATGAGGGGTAGTGCCGCCGCATGACCGTGATCTCGGGGAACAGCGCGTTCATCTCGTCGGGCCGATGACACATCAGGAAGTTGCCGGGCCACAGCACCTCGGCGCGCGCGTTGTGAGTGAGATAGGCCTGCAGCAAGTATTGCTCGTTCCAAAACCAGCCGTGGTCGAAATAGACGCGGGGGTACGGCTTCGGCAAGCTGACATCGTGTACATGTATGGCAACCCCCGGTCGCAATCGCGGCAGCACCTCGCAATAGAGGAACTGAACGTCGCCGCCTTCTCTCAGCGCGTGCGAAGAATCGATGAACAAAATGTCGCCGGTCTCCAACGATTCGAAAAACCCGAGGTCGACTTCCTCGACGCGAGTCTGCATGAGCTCGGCGAGATGGGCGAGCCCGCCGGTTACGATCGCCGTGGGATAAGGTTCTATGCAAATCAATTGCGAGCTGCCGGGGACAGCGACATTGTTTCGCCGGCAGGCTTCCGCAGCCACTATCGTCGACCGGCCCGCTCCCACTTCGACGACCCGTCTCGGGCGAAAGTGTCGGATCAGGGCGTAATAGAGGTGCGCATCCACTGCCATATAGGAACCGTTGATCAGCCAAAAGCCGTTCGCATCCTCTGCTGGCTTTTCGATCGGATAGGTTTCTCGGAACTCGGTAAAATAGGGGGCGAGGTCGCGGCGGGCGCGGTCGAGACAGGCATCGGCGTCGATCGCGATGCCGGCGAGCTCGGATCGGCGCGCCCAATAATCCGGCGGTAAGCTGTCGGGGTTGGTAAACGGCCGATAGAAATGCTCTTTGAGCAGATAGTACCCGTCTTGCCGAAACAATGGATAGAGCGCGTCGGGCAGTCCGATATAGCGCAGCTGCTTCATCAACAGGCGACCGGTTAGCGGCGCGGTGTGCGCAGTAATCCGGCGATAGAGGCCAAAACGTCTTGCCCATAACGCCGCACGCCGGCGGTCGAGCCCTGCAAGACCACGGCGCAGCAAGCTCAGCCCCCTGCAATCCCCTGCCCGGCCGCGTGCGTGCCGCTCCGCCGGCATCGCTCAGCGAACACCCTCTGATAGAACTCCTCGACCGCCACCCGCTTGATCTGCGATCGATCGAGCCGCTTTTTTACGGTGGCGGCATTCAAGCCCGCCGCGTGATTGACGAGGCTGTCGCAGGCGATCGCCTGGCGGATGCGGTCGGCGATCGCATGGGGATCTTCGGGCGGTACGAGAAAAGCGGACACGCCGTCTTCCACCCATTCATTGGCGCACGCCGTATTGGATTGGATCGGAAAGGATCCCATCGCCATCGCCTCCAGCATCGAGGTACAAATCCCATCGGCGAGCGACAATGAAATCGAGATGCGGGCAGAACCGTGCAAACGCAGCATTTCGTCATGGCTGACCGGCGGCATCAGCTCTATTGCGAGCCCGGTTTCACCAGTGATCACCTCGGCTTGCACTTCGATGATCTCCCGCGGTTCAGGCGAAAAGACCCGGATGGTATAATCGCGCAGAACATCAGCGCACAGCGCGAGCGCGCGCAAGCCTACCTGCGCGCGGTGCATGTGCCGATGGTACCCCTTGAGCGCAATGACCCTCCGCGCAGCAGTCGGCCCCGGCCGGCGCAACGAGAGGGTATGTTGGAGGTCGAGTCCGCCGCTGTTCGGCACTACCGGCAGCACCTTGCCGCGCAACCCGAGTTGTTGTGCCAATCGGACGTCCCGTTCGCATTCGCAAGAATAATAGTCGCAGCTGCGCAACACGTCGGCAATCTTGGTACGATGCTCCGGCAAGCGGCCGTATAACTGGATGTCGCATCCCCAATTTGTCGCGATCCAAGCGGGAAACGGCCTGCTGGATCGCTGCGTCGCGGCAAAGGTCAGATAGCTGGCGTGCTGAAATTCCATTGAATGGACGATGTCCGGGTCCAGCATTCTTATAACCCATGCAAGCCACTCCGGGCGGTCGAGCCATCCGGGTCCGAGCCTCGACAACAGCTTTCGCGTCACGATTTGGCCTGTCTCGAACGGCCAGAACCCGATCATGCGGACGCTGGGATGGCTATGCGACGGGCGGCGACGGGAGAACCCCGACCAGAACGCGATATTACGAAAATCGGGATGGATGTAATCGTTGTCTTGCGACGGAAAGAAATGCAGATCCCAGCCTTGATCGGCGACCAGCGAGGTCCATCGCGCCGCGTGTACACTATAGGGAAAACCGACGAACAGCACGCGCATGACGGCTAAGACGCGATATCGAGCGACGACGGCCCATCCGACCAGCCGCGGTCGCCGAACACATATTCGTAATAGTCGTGGATCACGATATCGCGGATGCGCCGGTGATCGAGCCGCGTCGCCGCGATCTCGGCGTTGATTTCCGCCGCCCGATCGACGAGCGCGTCATCGAGCACGGCGCGGCGCAGGCGTTCGGCAATGATCTCGGGTTCTTCGGCTGGAACGAGAAATCCGGAGACGCCATCGGTTATCCACTCGTCGGCACAAGCGGTCGCCGATTGGATCGGAAACGAGCCCATCGCCAGCGCCTCGGTAAACGACGTGCACAGCCCGTCGGATATCGACAGCGAGATCGAAATGCGCGCTTGGCCGTGCAGAGTGAGCATCTCGTGATGCGAGACCTGCGTCATCAGCTCGATATCGAGCCCGGTCGACTGAGCGATCAACTGCGCCTGCAGGTCCGTCATGTAGCGCGGCATCGGCGAATACACCTTGACGCGATATCCCTTCAGCACATCGGCGCACATCTCGATCGCGCGAAGCGCCACTTGAGCCCTATGCATCGTCCAGTGGTAGCCCTTGACGGCGATGACTCGGCGCGACGAGGACGAGCCCGGTTGGCGGAAGAACGACAATCTATGGATGTCGAGGCCGCCCGCGTTCGGGACAACCGGCAAGACTTTGCCTTGCAGGCCGAACGAACGCGCCAACGCGACATCGCGTTCGCACTCGCAGGAATAGTAATCGCAATTCTGTAATATACGCCGCACTATATCTCGATGCTGCGCCAATCGGCCGTAGAGATAGACGTCGGAGCCCCAATTGGTGACGATCCATTTCGGAAAACCAGGGCCAAACCTGTGCTTGACTTCGAGCTTCAGCGCATACCTGGTGAAGTCACCCTGCCACGGCCAGTGGCGCAGCACTGAGCGCAGGGCTGCACGGCTACGTGGCGGCGGCGGATATTCGCGATCGTGCACGTCGCCGTAAATGCCCGGCCATCTGACGAACGGGCCGCTGATCCAGTTCGTGATATTCCGAACCAACGGGTGCAGACCGTAAAAATCGATCGAGGACAACAAATGCAGGTCCCAGCCTTGGTCGGCAATGAGAGATATCCATTTGGCCGCATGAACGCTGTTCGAAATGGCTATGAGCGCGATGCGCATGTGCCGTCAAACCAGCGAGCGCTCCGAGGCGCGACCTGGTAAGCCGCTGCGTCGGACCTCGCGGAGCAGGTAAAGCCGGATGATGTGAAAGCACAGGACTGCCCACAGCCGTTGGCCCTGAAAGCTGACGCGGTCGCCCCACGTTCCAAGGCATCGCCGAAGCACCGCGCGCAGGATAACGAGCAATCGACGCGAGAAACCAGCCAGGACACGTACGATATTGACGGGGTGGAGTACCAAATAGCGAAGGTAATGGCGCCGACGAGCCCACCCGTCTTTGCCACAATAGTTCCGCGCTTCGAAATGCGCATTCGCCAGGATCCGGCGTCGATGCCTGCGTATCCCGGCGGGGCAATTGGGGTGAGCGATGGCCATATAAGCGAGCCGCACGACTTCTTCGCTCATGCGGGCGTCCCGCGCGGTCACCGATGCCGCTCCGGGGTGCACGCGGTGGGTCGCAAGCACTCTCGGGATGTGCACCATTCGCCCGTGCAGCATCACTCTGAACCAGAAATCCAGATCGCCGGTGTAGCGAAGCTGTGGATTGCGCAGTCCGACGATGTCAAAGGCGTTGCGGCGAATCATCACACCCGGCCCAATCGCGACATTGAACTGCCGCAGCATTGTCTCGAGCGAATGATCCATCATGGTCAGTTCTGTAAGCGGCTCCGAATGCGGGCCGATCGGAATTGACCACACAGACGTAATCGCCATGCGCCAATTTGAACCCTTTGTTGACGGTCAGCGTCTCTCCGATGTTGTCGTGGCGTTCGACGATGATGCGGTCGCCGTACTTGGCGAGCACATCCGGAGTGTCGTCGATCGAGCCGTCGTCCAGAACAATCAACTCGATGTTCGGGTAGTCCTGTTCGAGGATGCTGTCGATCGTTTCCTCGAGAAAGCTGGCGCGATTGAAGGTCGGCACGATGACGGTGACGAGAGGAAGGACTTCGAGCGAAACTCCGGGCGGCATTGCAATCAACCGCCGAGGCTGCGCAAAACGGTAAGCAGGTTCTGTCCGCTCACTGCGGGATCGAAATCCTTCCGCGCGCGGCACAGAGCCGCACGAACGATGGCGCGCCGGAATTTGCCGTCGCTCAGGAGGCGGCCCAGCGTGTCGGCCAGCGCTCGCGTATCGGGCTCGTCTACCACCGCCGCGCAGTGGTGGCGTCGGCAATACCACGCGACAAAGCTGTCTGCTGGCGCGTGCACAAGAATGGGGCGACCGCTGGCCAGGTACTCGGGAAATTTGCCGGGGAGCGCCGAGCGCACGACGTCGGGTGCAGGACAATCGAAAGCAAGCGGCAGGAACAGTATCTCCGCCTCCGCCTGCACCCGCAGCGCCTCGGCATCGGCTAAATGGCCGTGATGCCGCACCCGCCCGCTCCGTTGGAAGACCGCATAGCGAGTGGTGTCGACCGAACTGTAGAGATCGAGAACAAGCGATTGCTCGCTGTCCTCGATGACTTCGAGCAGGCGGGCAAAGGCGTCGTCATGCACGTGATATACTGACCCGGTATAGACAATGCGTACCTCGTCGGTCCCGAGCGGCCGGTCGTTGCCGTCACCATAGATCCCGGCATGAGGATTGTCGTATCGCGCGGCAAACTGCTGGTAGGGCGGCAAAATCTTGTACTGGGTACCGTAATCGTCGAACATGTATGCGATGAGCGGAATGCCCAGGCGGCGTGCAGCGATCGCGCTCGCCGGAAGATCGATCGGGTCGCCGGAGCACGCGACGATCGCCCGATAATCGCGTGCTCTGACCACTGTTTCGATTTGGCGGGCCCGGCGATGGAGCGCTACCGTAAGATTGGCGAGGGTGTAGATTCTGCGCGGAAATCCGGTGATTCCAGGCCGATACGACACCAACCGCGCCGGGAACCCGAGATCGATATGGATATAGCACGCATCGAGCCACGGGCCGTCCTGGTCTGGCCTCGGCGCCTCTCTGTCGTACCGCGTCGTCGACAACAGGCCATACTGGTCGCTCGGAATCTGCCGCAACAGACGATAGAGCACCCGCGGTTGACCGAATCGGGACGGCGGCACGTAATGAGAGACGACGGCGAATGGCGGAACCGCGAGCGGCTCGTCAGAAACCCCGTCCCGCTCGGCAACATCCAACCCCGCAGGGCCCGAGCTGTTCACCAGCGACCCCTTGCGAGCGACCTGTAGAAATCCACCACACGGGCACGAATCGTGCTCCGCTCGGCAATCTCCCGGACCAGCACGAGATTGCGTTGCGCCATGGCATCCACGAGCGCGTCTTCGGTCATCCCGCTGAGCAAGGCTTTGGCAATCTCATCGATCGCCAGATTATGCGCGAAGAATACGTTTTGCCGTTCTGCGACGACCTCACAGATCGAGGCGATCGGCGAGACAATGGGTACGGCACCGGCAGCCATTGCTTCCAGCATGCAGTTGGGCCGGCCGTCGACCAGCGACGGCGCCACCATCAGACGGGCTTCCCGATGCGGCAGGGCGGCAACCGGTGCCAAACGAGGCGAATGGCCTCGAGCACCGGCAGTGCCTTCGACCATTGCACCTCGTAGGCCTTTGGCCACAGGATTAGCCGCCGGCGCGAGGGCGGCTCGGTCCCCCGGGCCAGCGCATCGACATCGATCCCTCCGGTGCCGGGCACTGGATTGATGCTGGCAAAGCGCGAGCGGTCGACGCCCATCTCCGCCATGTAGGTGATGTTTGCGAAGTTATCGGTGATGATCGCCGCCGCCTCGTTGGCGATCACCGAAATCTCGCTGGCGCGATTGTTGTCGAAGCGGCGCAGTTGGATATCGGATCCTCCGCGGGTCTGCAAGACCCAGCGGCCGATATTGGTCACACCAAAAGTATGACGGGCGGCATAGAACCACAAACCAGCCGGATAAATTCCAAAACTATGCACAATATCGGGAGTCCACCGGCGCAGAATAGCAGACAACCAGGCTGCCAACGCCTGATGACACGGCTCATCGCGTCGCCACGGCGCGATCGAGTTCGCCACCCATCCGACCTTGTCGATCATCGACGGCTTTCTGCCGCCGAGATTTTGCTCACGAATTTCGTGCTCCGCCATTCGGGCACCCAGCGGCGTGAACGGCATCCGCCGCTCGGTGCACGATGTAAAGCCAGGTTTGCCGACATAGATGCGAAAAGGGAGATCGGCCGGGGGTGCCATCGCCTCCGCCCCCGGCATTGCAAACAGGCGGACATTGAAATCGGTGCGATCGAACAATTCGATCCATGCTCGCGCATGTGTGCTGTTCGCATCTCCCACAAACAGAATGCGAGGGGCGCCGGGAAAGTCGTCCTGCTCGAAACGCGCCGCCTGCTGCTCCGGTGCGGCCATTCGCGCAAACCCGATCACGGGGCCGCTGTAAGGAGATGGCTTGACGTATCGACAAGACTCTGGCGCTGCACGCGGGGCGCAGCCTGGTCCAACACTGCGCGCGCCCACAATTCGGCCATCATGAGAAGCCACGGCCTTGGCCAGGATTCCTGCCCTGCCTCAAAACGCTCCAAAACACCCCGGACTGCCTCGACCTCGAACCATCCCCGCCGCTGCAGCGAACGGGCCGACAGGCAGTCGTGCAGCACCTCCCACAGCTGCCCGCGGAGCCAGGGGCCGAAGGGCATGGCAAAGCCGCGCTTTGACCGCTTGTCGAAATTCGGCGGCAACATCGGCGCTGCTGCCGCGACGAGGACACGTTTGATGCCGCTGGACCGGTAGCTTTCGGATGGCCTCTCGGCGGGGTTTGGATCGAGCTTGGCGCGCTTGGGAAGCGAGAAAGCGAGATCGGCCACGGCGACATCGAGGAACGGCACCCGCACCTCCAGCGAATGCGCCATGGAGGCCACGTCGATGTCGCGTAACAGCTGATTGACCGTGTAGCCGCGCAGTACCAGGGCGGAGGTGCGCTCGAGTACGCCAGCGCGCGGCAACTCGTCCCCGCCAGCGACAGAGCGAGCCTCGCTCCGTTCGGCATCGAGGCCCTCGTGCATATCGCGCGCCAGCACCGCGTCCGCCAGCGCGCTGCCGAAAATACAGTATTGCATAGCAAATACGCTCAGAAACCCGTCTTCCCTATACGGCGAGAATTTCTCCGCAAGCCACGACCGCAACGGCCGCTTCCGGGCGATGACGGAATGATCGTGCATTGCGCCGAACCACGGATACCCCGCAAAAATCTCGTCGCTGCCGGTTCCCGAGATGGCAACCTTCAATTCGCTCGCCGCGGCTCGGGCGATGAAATAGCTGTTGACGCCGTCGACGGTCGGTTGGTCCAGCGCTCGAGCGATATTCTCGATGTGGTCTCGGACCTCGGCGCCCGTCACCACGACACGGGTATGTTTGGTCCCGACATGCGCAGCAACGAGCGCAGCATCATCGGTCTCGTCCAGCCCAGAGCCCTCGTCGCCGAACCCTACCGAGAACGTGCGCACCGCGTCTTGGCGACACCGTGCCATGAGGCCGACGAGCAGCGCCGAATCGATACCCCCGCTGAGGAATGCGCCTACCGGTACATCGGCAACGAGCTGGCTGGCGACGGCGTCGGCAAGGGTCGCATCAACAATTTCGACGATTTCCGGAAATGGCCGCTGCGCAAGACCAGGGCGACGCCCGGTGCCGAGCGACCAATAGCGCTGCAGCCGCGCGCCGCGCCGGTCGACCAACAGGCGATGCGCCGGCGGCAACATTCTGACCGATTTGAGCATCGTGCGGGGCTGGCGGACCGAGCCACCCGCCAGCAGTTGCCACAGAGCCACGGGATCCACCTCGTCGTCGACGACGCCGCTGGCGAGCATCGCCTTCAGCTCGGAGGCGAACAGGACGTTCCCTCCGAACTCGGCATAAAGCAACGGCTTGATGCCGAACTGGTCGCGCGCAAGCAGCAACCGTTCCCGGCCACGGCCGCCGCGGCGATCCAAGATCGCCAGCGCGAACATGCCACGCAGTCGGCATAAGAAATTATCCCCTTCGGCGAGGTAGAGCTCGAGGACCACCTCCGTATCACCAGCCGAGCGCAGCACCCGACCCCGCGCCAGCAGTCGGGCACGCTCTTCACGAAAATTGTACATCTCACCGTTGAAGACGATCACCACCTGCCCATCGGGGCTTATCATCGGCTGACGGCCGGCCTCGCTCGGGTCCTGGATCGCCAGGCGGGTCATTGCCAGGGTAACGAAGCCGTCGGAGTAGATCCCCCGATCATCGGGCCCGCGATGATCGAGCGTTCGTTGCATCGCCCCAATATCGGCGGGAAGGTCCCCCCAAATTCCGGCAATGCCGCACATCTCAGTCCGGGGGCTGCCGCATCAACTCTGGACCGGGAAGCAAGGACGCGTGTCTATGCCGCCAGCGCTCGGCAACGCGCCAAAACACTATTGTAGAGAGCGATGTAGCGCGCCGTGACGACGCTCATTCCGAAGCGGCCGACGGCATAGGCGCGCAAATGCTCCGGGCGAAAACTGGCCAAGGCGCCGGTAACCTCGAGCAGGGCCGTCGCCAGTGCCTCGGTACTGTCGTCGCTCAACCGTCCCAGCCATGGTTCGACGAGGATGTCTTGCGGGCCGCCGCAACGGGTCGACACCACCGGCACCCCGCTGCTCAACGCCTCGATCGTGACCAGACTGAACGACTCGACGGCGCTCGTCACCAGCAGAACGCCGGCGCGCGCGATCGTCGCCGCGAGGCTGATGCGGTCCTGATAGTCGTCGATCCGCACACGCGCGGCCAGACCCGAGCGAACGATGTCCCGGTGCAGTTCCGCTGCCAGCGGGCCTCGGCCTATCATGTGAAGGTCGAAATCGGATCGCCGCGCCGCTATCGCCGCAAAGGCCGAGAGCGCGAGGTGTGGCCGTTTGAGGGCGCCGAAAGAGCCGATCCACAGGATAGTTTTACGGCTGCTGGTGTCCTGCGGTTGGGAAGCAATACTGAACAGGCGCTGATCGACACCATTGGGGATGACATCGATGGTCAGGGGGAGTTCCGGAAACGCTCCTCGGATCATCTGCGCGAGTGTATTGCTGACCGCCACAACTCTGTCCGAACCCAAAAGCGCCCGACGGACCCGACAACGCATGGCGGGTGTTCGCGTGATGACCGAAAAGGGCCCGGTGTGCTCGGTGAGCACTACTGGGACGCCGAATTCGTGCTTGAGCTCGACTGCGGCTGCGCCGTCGAGCAGTGCTGTGTGCGCGTGAACGGCTTCGAAGGGAAAGTCACGACGAAGCGCGCGGCTGACGCGACGCAAGCCGGCGGCATAGGAGCGCGAGCGAACGGCCTCGCCGAACTGCCCGACAACCACCGTCGGGAATTCTGCAGAGACGACACCGGCGTGCTCGCGCCACTGCAGCCGCGGACGAGGGGTTGCGAAGCGCCGAACCGCGGCCAGCGAGTGCAGAGGTCGACTGGGCCCCAGCCAAGCTTCCCTCCCGACGAGAACTCGGGCGTCCACTCCCTCGCGACGAAGCGCTGCGACCTGCTCCTGGACAAAGATGCCGGAGGGCGGGTTGTCGGCGTGCGGATACTGGGCGGAGAGCACCAGAATTCGCATGATCAGCGCCCGCTCCGCGCCAATGTTGTCTGCGAGCACGGTCGAAACCAACGCACTCCCGAGAGACGAACGCTGTGTCGTGCGGCCACATACTCGGTTATAGTCGGATCTGGCCGATCCAACCTCCGGAACGTTGCGAATAGCCGTTCGGCAATAGGCCAGCGTTTACTTGGGGCGTGCATGTCAAGCTACCCGACCATCACCACATCGCTTCTGCACCGCGCCCTCCCTCTTCTCACACGGCTGGCGAACCGCCGACGCCCGCCGATGCCGCCGTCATCTGTGCAGGAGGAGCCGACACCGGATCAGGACATCCATGACGCCAGCGCCGATTACTGGACACGATACAATGTGACCCTGCATCATCAATTTACATCCGCCGAGGAGTCACTGGCTTATTTTCGTTGGCGGAACGATCAGTACTTTGGGTACATAGAACTGATGCCGGTGCATGGGCAGGACGGGCGCGTCGTTCTCGATTTCGGGTGCGGCCCGGGGCACGACCTCGTCGGCTTTGCGACGGCGTCGAACACCTCTCGCCTGATCGGCATGGATGTTTCCCCCGCTTCGGTCGCGCAGGCCCGGGCTCGAATGGCTCTGCACCAAGCTCCTTGCGAGCTGATCCTGCTGGAGCCCGGGGTGATCGAGCTGCCGCTCGAAACGGCATCGGTCGATTATGTGCACACATCCGGCGTTCTGCACCACCTCCCGGATTTGGTTGGGACGCTGCGCCAGCTCCGTCGGATATTGCGGTCGGACGGCTCGATGCGGGTGATGGTCTATAACCGCGACAGCGTATGGCTCCACCTCTACGTCGCCTATCTGAAGAGGATCGTAGAGGGCGCCTATCGAGATCTCAGCCTCGATGAGGCATTTTGTCGAACCACCGATGGCGAAGATTGCCCCATCGCTCGGGTATTTCGTGCGAGCGAGTTCATTACGGTGGCAGAGGCGGCGGGCTTTACCGCCGAATTTACCGGCTCCGCAATCTCGATGCACGAAGCCAAGATCCTGTCTCATCGGTTCGATGCCATCAACGACCGCGGGCTGCCGGAGGAGAGCCGCCGGTTTCTTCTCGATCTGACCTTCGACGAGCACGGCTTTTGCCGATACCGCGGACACCGGGCGGGGATAGATGGTTGTTACCTGCTCAGGCCTTGCGGATGAACGTTTCCGTCGGCTGACCGGCAGAAACGGAAGCAACCATCGATCCCGGCACGGTGCCCGTTGTGCCAGGGAATTCCGGTGGCATCGAGCCGGAGGTTCATCAGGAATGCGCGGCTTTCCGAAGGCAGGTTCGGGTAGAGACAGGCGATGTGCCGCCGCGGCAACACGTGAAGTTCCCAGAGGGAGATTGCGGCTCCGAGGAATTCCGGCTCGAACCCCGCCTCGCGGCCGAGCACCAGCATCTCCTCGGGTCGCCACGGTGGATTGATGGGGCAATCCTCACCGTCGGTCGTGCGCGTGAACGCCACTCGGGTCGGCAAGTCGGCGTAGAGACCGTTCTCGATCTGCACGACAAAGGCGACATAGAGGTGCAGCCAGATCGAATCATAATTGTAGACCATCAGGCGCAATTCACCGCCGGGCTTCAGTAAACGATAAAATTCGCGGAGCAGCCATATCGGGTCTTGAAGGCACATCAAGACCCCGGAGCAGTGGATGTAATCGAACGAGGCGGCCTCGAACGGCAGATCGTGGTTCCCGTAATCGACTTGCACGAGCTCGGCCGCGGCCCCGTGAAAGCGCAACCGGTGTTCCGCCTCGGCTAAGGAGATCGGCGAGATGTCGACCCCAACGAGGCGCTTTGGACGTGAATAATGGGCAAAGCCGACGAGATCGTGGCCAGGCCCACACCCGTAATCGAGAACTGCCATGCCGTCTTTACCGCACACCGGCAGCAAATCGATATAACCGGGGTATTGCTGATTGCGAAATTCCAGCTGCCGCAGAGAATCCTCGATCGAACTGAATTGGTGATGCAAGGTAACATTGTACCGGCTCCAATATTCCGTCGAGGTCGGAACCTGCTGGCGCTGGTAATAGTCCCCGCGGAACACGCCGTTGAGGCCGCGCACATGAGCTGCTGCGCGGTCGAGGGTGGCGGAAACCTGACCCAGCCGCGCATCCTGGGCATCGCCTCTTTGGCGCAATTGCGCGATCTCCTCACGTATTCCGTGGAGCTCGCCATGCAACGCCTCGATGTCGCGCATGAGTCCGCCGCCTCCACGCCTGACATCGACATGCGCCAGGCGGCTCAGCTTGTGCGCGGTTTGACGCAATCTTGAATACAGAGCGCCCGGCCGCAACGTGCGCTCGTTCATTTCAATTCGAAACCTGGCCACGCGCCGTCGGCCCGCGGCACGAGGCTCTTTACTTTGCGAGCCGCGGCAATCAGCACGGTAGGCTGAAGGAATACTTGGCATATTCCGTGCGGTCGCAGCGTCACATCGGCCGGATGACGACCGGTGCGAAGAAGCCGATCCTCAAACCACTGATAAAGCTTTTGCCGCAGCGGCCCGCCGCGCCAAAACGGCCGACCGTTGCCCGGCAGATAACCGTCGAGTATGAGGCGGTCGACGCAGAAGCCGGCAGTTTCCAGGGTTTGCCGAAGCAGTGCGCGATCATAGCTCCGGAAGTGGACGAAGCGGTAAGGGCAACCGAAATGCGGTGAATAGGAAAGCAAATCTTCCCTGTGGGGAACACGGACGTAAAGGCGCCCACCCGGGCGAAGCGCTCGGTTCACACAATACAGGAAGGAACCAACGTTGAGCACATGTTCCAATACATCGGTGGTCACCACGACATCGAAGTGCTCGACATATGGCAGCGTCTCTGCGTTCGCCATTACAGGCGAGACGCCCGGCTGTCCGACCAGGCGAACCAGATACGGTAACGAGATGTCGACCGCGGTAACGGTCGCGGCGCCGCGCTCCACGAGTTTGCGGGCCAGAAATCCCTTACCTGATCCGAGATCGCATACTTCCGCTCCGGGCAAGAGTTCGACTGCCTGGCAGAAGTTGTCTGCTAAATTTTCGATGTAACGCGGGTCGATGATCTTTTCTTCGAGATCGTCCCGTGCAATCCGATCGTAGTTATCGGTGTACGAACGGGCGGTGCTGTCGCTGAGCTCGGGGTCCGGCAGCATCACCGGCAGTCCCTCGAGATAACGTCCGGTCCAGCCGCAGTCGCCACAGGTAAGCGGCCGCGACAGCGCTGCCGAGCAGGCGGGACAAACGAGCATAGCTGCGGTTCAGCGCACGGTCCCGCCAAGTCGTTCTGTCGCATCGAGCATCATGCTGTTCTCGGCGGTGGGCTCGCCTCGAGCTGTCCCGATCGACCCGGTACTCCAAGTGCCCGAGTGATGGAACAATGTTTCATCCGTCGGAATTTCATCGCGGACCTGGATACGATAGCTGCGGGCGAGAATTTCGTAGAATACGGCTGTCGACAAATCCTGCAGGTCGCAGACTCTGTATGTCGCGACGGTCACCAGGTAGGAGCCGTTGCCGAGCAGCAGCCGATCGTAATGCAGCGTGACTCGGCGCCGAGCGTATCGGACGAAATCGAGCTGATATTTTTCGCTCACGTGCCGGGTCAGCCACTTGCCGTCGAGAGTGTGCGTTACGATGCACACATAACAAGGATAGACGTCGGGTTCTTCCGCCCCCAGCTCGACGACAAAGCTGACCGGGTCACCGGTATTCAGGTTGGCGGTCGGCCGCCCGTCGCCATCAAGGACATCGAACCCGATGATCCGTGGCCCTGGTGCACCCTGCCATTGGGATACGCCGCCCTCGAATTCGAGTTCCCCGGTTACCCGGGCCTTCGCGGCGCGCACCTCGTCGACGCGCCGCATCAGCCGCCCGTTTTCGATCCAGACCGCCTCTTCACAGAATTGCAGGATCTGGGTCATCGAGTGCGAGACCAGCAGCAATGTCGACCCGGAAGAGGTCAGGCGCTTCATCCGGTCGGCGGATTTAGCGGAGAAATAAGCGTCGCCGGCACCGAGGACTTCGTCGATTATCAGAATGTCGGGTCTGATTGCTGTCGCCGTGGCAAAATATAAGCGCGACTGCATGCCGAGAGAGTAGGTCTTGATCGGCTGATGCAGGTACTGGTCCAGCTCAACGAAATCGACGATGTCGTCAATCGCTGCGTCGAGCTCGGCCTCGGCGAGACCGTTATAAACCAGGGCAGCGCGGATGTTCTCATACCCGGTAAACTCGGGGTGGAAACCGAGCCCGGTATTGATCAGTGCCTGGACGGTGCCGTTGACGACAACCGTGCCGCGGGTAGGGGCAAAATTGCCTGTGATCAATTTGAGCAATGTCGTCTTGCCGGCACCGTTTCGGCCGATTATGCCGAGCCGCTCGCCGCGCGTGACGACCAGAGATATGTCTTCCAGAGCGGCTTTGTCGTGATATCTCGGTTTTCGCCAGAAGCGCAGGCGCGACAATCCAAAGACGTCGAGTGCCTGCTCGGTCGGGCTGTCGTACAGTCGATAGACCTTGGCGATGCCGTCGAGCACGATGGCAGGTGGCGTGTCAGGCATAGTCCCAGAACGCGAGCTTGCCACGTTGGAAGAGGCGAAAGCCGACAACGAATGCACCAAAGGACAGCGCGGTCATTATCAGTACGATCTTCGTCGGCGGCAGGGTCCCTGTCACCGCCAGGCTCTGGCAGGTGAGAACGAAGTACGATACCGGGTTCAGGTACACCAGCAGCTTCAGCGGTCCCGGCGCCGCATCGGGCGCATAGGCGATCGGGCTCACGATCATCAATGCGGTGCAGAGGAAGGTCAGGATCTGCTGAATATCACGCAGGACGAGATTGGCGAGCGACAGCGGCCACGACACCCCGCAAACAAACATGATTTGCAGCACAAGGACCAAGGGCAGCAGCGGCAATCCCTGGATCGGATGTCCTGTAGCCAATGCGAAGCCCGCGACCAGCACCAATCCAAGCGCAGCCACGGCATGACCCGAAAGTACCGCGCGCAAGGGCACGAGCTCGGCCGGATAGACCGTGTTAAGGAGCACCGCCCGGTTGCTCAATACCGCGCCCGACCCGTTCAACAGCCCATCGCTGAATGCGAGAAACGGCAACAGTCCGGCAAACAGCTGGACCAGGTAAGTCGTCCTGTCCATCCCTTGTGGGATGGTCTTGTAAATGTAAATGAAAACGCAGGCATAGAGGGCCAACAGCAAGGCCGGCGCCAGCGCCACCCAGAAGAGCCCCATGGCCGAGCCGGCATAGCGCTGACGAACCTCGCTCAGCGTCGTGCGCCACAATGGCGTGCGGTAGGCCAATATCATCAAGAATGGATTGTGCCGACGGGCTGCTGAACCCGCAAGGCCGGAGATCATATTACCCAACCGTGCTGGCAGAAGTCTGGCTTCTCAATCACGCAGCGCCGCGCGCAATGCTCCGGCGATGCGGTCCTGGGTGTTCTCGTCCAGATAGGGGTGCATCGGCAGGCTCAGCACCTCGTACGCGAGGCGATCGCAGACTGGCAGGCCGTTGCCGGCGACCGGGTAGTTGCGGTAGGCCGATTGGCTGTGCAGCGGCTTTGCATAATAGGCGGCCGTCGGCACTCCGGCCGCCTTCAGCTTTGCCGCCACCCTGTCGCGATCTCGCCCGATCGGCAGCCGCACCGTATATTGTGCCCAGACGCTCGTCAGCCCGATCGGTATCTGGGGAACGATCACCACTTCGTCCAAAAGTTCCTGGTAACGCGCCGCCACCCGGTTTCGCGCGTCGATCTCGTCGGTGAAGATCGTCAGCTTCTCGCTCAGCACTGCCGCCTGGATCGTATCCAAACGTGCGTTCATGCCGATGCGGACATTGTCGTATTTGTCGCTGCCTTGGCCGTGCACCCGCAAGCTCTTCAGCACCGCGAAAGCATCATCGTCCTCGACCAAGATAGCGCCGCCATCACCATAGCAGCCGAGCGGCTTTGATGGAAAAAAGCTAGTCGTCGTCATATGACCGATGGTTCCGACATTGCGGCCCTTGTAAGCGGCGCCGAAGCTCTGAGCCGCATCGCAGATAAGCCACAGACCGTGTGCCACGGCAGTCGACAGGATTTGGTCGTACTCGGCCGGCAAGCCGAAGAGGTCGACCGAGATGATGCCGACGGGCTCGAGCCCCAGCCGGACGGCGGTGACGATGCCGGCCTCGAGACTGGCGGGATCCAGATTGAAGGTGTCCTCGCGCACATCGACAAACACGGGGACAGCATCAAACCAGGCTACCACCTCGGCGGTGGCGGCGAATGTAAAGGATGGCACCAGCACCGCCTGCCCGGGTTTGAGGCCCTTGACCATGAGGGCCAAACCCAACGCGTCGGTGCCGTTGGCGCAGCTCAGCACGTGCTTGGCGCCGCAGAAGGCGGCGAGCTCCTGTTCGAAGACGGCGACCTCAGGGCCCATGATGTATTTGCCGTGGTCGACGACGCGGAGAATGGCCTCGTCGATGCGAGGGCCGAGGCGCCGTCGCTGCGCGCCCAAATCGATGAACTCGATCGGCGCGTCGCTGGCTTGCAAGATGGCGGCATCCGGCATCAGACGATCTCCTCAATCCGATCGGGGCCAGCTTCCCGATAACGGCGCCCCGAGCGAGGGCAGGCGAGGTCGGGCCCGAGCCGTTCGCCGTCATGACTTACCCAGCCGATGCGCCGGGCCGGCACACCGGCCATCAACGCGAAGGCCGGGACATCCGCGGTCACCACTGCGCCGGCGGCGATGAAGGCGTATTGGCCGATCGTGTGGCCGCAGACGATCGTGGCATTCGCTCCGATCGTCGCGCCGCGCTTGACCAGTGTCGGACGGAACTCGTCCTTGCGCTCGACGCCGGCACGCGGATTGTTGACATTGGTGAATACCGCGGAGGGGCCGCAGAACACCCCGTCTTCGAGGGTGACGCCCTTGTAGATCGAGACATTGTTCTGAAGCTTGCAGCCGTTGCCGATCGTCACGTCGGGACCGGCCATGACATTCTGGCCGAGCGAGCAATTCCGGCCGATCCGGGTGCGCGGCAGAATGTGGACGAAGTGCCAGATGCGGGTGCCGGAGCCGATCTCGCAAGGCTCGTCGACATAAGCCGACTCGTGCAATTGCACGCCCGGATAAGACCACGTCTTTTCGGCCGGTTGGCGATGCAATCGAGAAAGTGTCGGCATTCGAGGTTCAGCGGCTCTCCCTCGTCGAGCACAACCGGATCAGCCTCGGCCTTTTGCGGCACCGGCATGGTCTCGCGCCACTCGATGCGATGCGGATAGAGCAGCAGTTTGCGGCTCCAGGGCTGCGCGTCGTCAAAGACGGCCATCGCACGGTCGCCGGTGACCACGAGCTTCTGCTCCTTGAACGGGTGCAGCCAGGACACGAAAACGTGCGCCTGCTCGCCGCCCGGAAAGGCGAGGAGGGTCGTCGTCACATCGGCGATCGTCTTATGCAGGTAATAGCCGCCCTGCGCGGTCACCTCGGAAGGCTCCTGCCCGACGAGGGAGAGGATCATCGACAGATCGTGGGGCGCGAAGGACCACAGAATATCCTCCTCGCGCCTCACCTTTCCCAGGTTCAAGCGGGTCGAGGAAATGTATTCGAGGCGCCCGAGCACCCCTTCGCGCACCAGCTCGCGCAGCTTGATGAAGGCCGGGTGGTACTGCAACAGCTTCGAGCGCGCGCGATGCGAGCTCGGCATGGAGCGCCGCGGGTGCTGCGATCGCGACAGCGGCGATCTCGTCGTCGCGCAACACCGCATCGAATTCAGCCACGCTCGCATGGTGGCGCTCGGCCAGCTCGCGCGCCGCGTCGCGGTCGGGGTCGCAAATCGCGGCCAGCGCACCAAGTTCGGCAAAGTTGCGAACCAGGTTCTTGCCCCAGTATCCGCAGCCGATCGCCGCAACCCGCACCGGGCAATTCTCCTCCCGGCTGGCCATCAATGGGTTCTTTGGCAATGCTTCCCCCATGCTACCGCAGTTCGGGTGACTGGAACGTCACCCGAGCAAACTGCACCACCGCCCGCACCGCGCCCGGTTCGCGGCGCCCAGTACCCCACCAGGGCTCAGGCGGGTTCTACTACCTCCGCGCGGAGCTGCGCCCGCACCGCGCGGCCGAGCAGCTCCAGCAGCACAACGATCCGATCTTGATCGCGCAGCTCGACCAATCGGCCGACCATGTCCTCGAACGCGCCGGTCGTCACGCGCACCAGCTCGTCGAGCCTCAGCATCTGCCGCGCATCGAGCCGGTCGAAGGCGCCCGCGGTCTCTCGCTCCCGAATCGCGGTGACGATCTCGGCCGGTACCGGCGCCGGTTCGTCTCCGGCGCGGACGACGTCGGTCACTCCGGCAGTCGACAAGATCGGACGCCACGGCATCGTTGCGCGGTCGATTCCGGCAAAGAGATACCGAGGAAACAGCGGCCGCAGAACGATCTGACGGCGGCGCGCATGGCTGACCTTCGTGCGGTAACGGGGTAGATAGGCGCTATAGCCTTGGCGCAGTATGTGCTCGAGCGCCTTTGGCTCGGCGTGCGGCTGCGTATAGACGGCGTACCACTGCATTACAGGATTGGCGCGCCAGTGGTAGCCGCAGTAACCGGCGAGATCCGCAAGACGCCCGGGGCGAGCACCGAGTGCCGAGGCAGGCCGCTCAGCTCCGCCAGCGAGGACAGGCTGTCGAAACTCGCCTGCGGCGATTGCGTGTCGGTCAGCACGATGCCGTCGAGGCCGTGGACGTTGCCATACGTCAATGCCGCTGCGAGGTCCGGAACGATCGGCAGACCGCCGGAGCGCCGACCTGCCAGGCGCGAATCGATGACGCAGGTTACCTCGACCGCAGTTTCGCCCGCGCTCAGAATGGCGATCTCGGCGAGGTCACCGGCACCGTAGAGCGCAACCCTCCGCCAACCCAGCGCCTCGCATTGCCTAAACAAGGCGACGCAGTCGCTGCGCGAGCGGCGGAAGAAATCGAGCGACACTGCGAGGTATTCGGCGGTCAACCGGCTCTTTTCGGCAAAACCTTGCGGGGTCAGGTAATAGGCATAGCGGTTCAGCGGCACCTGGCTCATCTTAATGAGGCCCTTGCGCACGCAGCGCCGCAAATAGGCATTGGCAAGCCCGAGCGCGATGCCGAGTTCGTTTGCGAGCTTGCGCTGAGTGATCGAGCTGTCGCGCTCTATCGAGGTGAGCACGCTCAGCACGATACCCGGATTGCCGGTCTCCTGAAGCTGGGTTTCGTCCCCCACACCCGCAGCCCTCTTCGACTCCGGGTTAACCTATCGTGTTCACGTCGTGAACGTCAAGACTGCAGATTGCTGCAGCTAATCTCGACCCCGGCGGTGCTGAACGATTTTGGTGATCGTTGCACTTTCCTCGCGCATCTTGTCGAGGAGCGCGATCGCCAACGCGCGGGTTATCCCGCGCGGCAGCTCACCGCGCGCGGCGGCACGTATTTCGATTGGTTTGAATTCACCAAAGGCCGGTCGGTCGGATATGTCGCGGATCGTATCGAGCAGTGCGCGCGAGGCGGCTCGGTCGAAAATCCGCACTGCAGCGGGCTCGCCGCGCAACAACTCGCTCGGCTCGACCCCGACCGACAGAAGCCAGGCCGCCGTCGGTGCACGGAGCTGCACGCCGTTCCCGCCGCCCACCTTGGCCAACGCGTCAACGAGGTCTTGCAAAACCGCGCCCGCGTTGTGATTGGTGACCAGGGCCTCAGACGCCTTCGTGCGTTCGTCGACGCGGAAATCGTCCGCAGGTCTGAGCGGCTCGATCGGCGTTTGGGCCTTCGGAGCTCCACCCTCGAGTGATCGCTCGGCAGGCGCTTTGACGCGGATCGCCGCCCACTGCCGCAGCGTGCTTGCCGTCATCTCTTTCAAAACGGGGTTCGCCACGATAGCTTCCGGGCGCAGCAGCTCGGCCGCAGGGCGGGCGGGCTCGGCAGTAAGCACGCTGACGGCGCCACGCGGCCCGATGGCGTGGGCCAGGGACAACTCCCCAGCACTCGCCGGCAGGCCGACGCTCCGCAGCGTCGCCGCATTAGCCTGAGCGTACCGGTTGGTCAGGTCGACGGCGAGCGGCCTGATTTCCCGTAATCCCAGGATCTGTTCACGGGTCATTGTCTGAGCGACCTGCGGATAGGCGCGCCCAAACATTTCGAGCCAAGTACCCGAAAGGAATTGCCCATATCCCGCCGCGCTCGAGAACGGGTTCCGCCCCGGCCCGCCTTCGGCCGCAATGAGGCGCGCGCCGAGATCGCCGAGACCGTCGGCATCGCCAATCGGCTCGAGCGCCCGGGTTTGCGAAGCTGCAATCGGAACGCCGAACACGATCGTCGCGATCGCAGGCGCGCGCAGAACACGCCGCAGGCCAAGCGCTTTCATCCCCCACCCCTCAACCTGCTCGACGCAGCTTTGCGGTCACGCCGGAATGCCGCCGAGCTCCCCCTGGCCATTCTGCATCTATTTTGTGGGCCGAGGCAACGTGCCGGCGGACTGATACTCACCCCGCCCGCAGGTACTGCACGGCCTCGTCGCGGCGGAAAAGGTATAGGAGAGCGCGCAGGGCTTGGCCGCGCTCGCTATCGAGGTGGGGGTCGCGTTCGAGCACGAGGCGGGCGTCGTCATGGGCGATCGCGACCAGCTCCTCGTGCACCGCCAGATCGGCCAGGCGCAGGGTCGGCAACCCGCTCTGTCTCGTGCCGAGGACCTCGCCGGCGCCGCGCAGCCGCAGATCCTCCTCGGCAATCCGGAACCCGTCCTCGGTCTCGCGCAGGATGGAGAGGCGCCGCTTCGCGACATCACCGAGCGGCGATTGGTACAGCAACAGGCAGGTGGAGGGCTTGTCGCCACGGCCGATACGGCCGCGCAATTGGTGCAATTGCGCCAGACCAAAGCGCTCGGCATGCTCGATTACCATGACCGTCGCGTCGGGCACGTCGACGCCGACCTCGATGACCGTCGTCGCCACCAACAGGTCGAGCTCGCCGCCCGCGAAGCCGGCCATCGCACGGTCCTTGTCGGCCGGCTTCATGCGCCCGTGCACGAGGCCGACACGCCCCGGGAAAATGGGCGCGAGCGCCTTATGCCTCTCTTCGACGGCAGCAATGTCGGCAGTTTCGCTCTCCTCGACCATCGGGCAGATCCAATAGACCTTGGCCTTGCGCGCCAAGGCGCGGCCGACCGCCGCCACGATGTCCTCGATGCGTTCGAGCGCCACGGTCCGCGTATCGACCGGATGCCGTCCCGGCGGCTTTTCCGTCAGCCGCGAGACGTCGAGATCGCCATAGGCGGTCATCATCAAGGTGCGCGGGATCGGCGTCGCGCTCATCAGCAAGGTGTCGGCGTCGCGGCCCTTCGCGTAGAGGCCGAGGCGCTGCTCGACGCCGAAGCGGTGCTGCTCGTCGATGACGACGAGGGCGAGATCGCGGAACTCGACATCCGGCTGCAAGAGGGCATGCGTGCCGACGACGGCCGGGGTCAGGCCCGAAGCGAGGCTCGCCAGCATCGAGGCGCGGGCCCGGCCTTTTTCGCGCCCGGTCAGAAAGCCGATCTCGACGCGGGCCGCCGCGGCATGGCGCTGCAATGTGGCATGGTGCTGACGGGCGAGAATCTCGGTTGGCGCCATCAACGCCGCCTGGCCGCCGCCCTCGATCGCGGTCAGCATCGCGATCAGCGCGACGACCGTCTTGCCGCTCCCGACATCCCCCTGGAGCAGCCGCACCATGCGCCGCGGCTGCGCCATTTCCGCCGCGATCTCGGCGACCGCGAGACGCTGCGCGCCGGTCAGAGAAAAGCCGAGCGCCGCTTCGACCGGGCGGGTCAGGGCGCCGGTACCGACGATCGTCCGACCCTTTTGTCGATGGCGACGGGCGCGCACCAGCGCCACCGCTAGCTGGCTCGCAAAGATCTCGTCATAGGCCAGCCGCTCGCGCACTGGGGTGGTCGGCAAAAGATCGGCCTCGGTTTCCGGAGCATGCGCGTGGCGGACCGCCTCCCTCCACCCTGGCCAGCCGCGTTTCTCGCGCAGCGCCGGGTCGATCCATTCCGGCAATGCCGGGAGGCGATCGAGCGCCGCCCCGACCGCCTTCTGCACAATGCGCGGCGAGAGGCCCGCGGTCAGCGGGTAGATCGGCTCGATCGGTCGGAGGCGGTCGAGTTCGTCGGGCCGCAACACGAGGTCGGGGTGGGCCATCTGCGGCATGCCCCCGTAGAACTCGACGCGGCCGCTGACGACACGCTCGGCGCCGACAGGGAACAGCCGCGCGAGCTGATCGCCCTTCACATTAAAATAAACGAGGGTCAACGTGCCGGTGCTGTCTGTGCACAGCACGCGGTAGGGCCGGCGCCCGAAGCCCGGCTGGTGCGCCTCGACGCGCACCGTGATTGTCGCGATGCGGTCGGGCTCGAGCGCGCGGATCGGCGGCGCGGCGCGGCGGTCGATGATGCCGCCCGGCAGATGCCAGACAAGGTCGAGGACGAGCGGGCCGGCGAGGCGCTCGAACAGCTTGGCCGCCTGCGAGCCGATGCCGGGCAGCGCCGTCACCGGCGCAAACAGCTTGTCGAGGATGGCGGGACGCACCCACGATGTCTATATCCGCGCGAGGGTATCGCCAAGGGCAGACCACGTGACCTCACCATCAGAAATTCGCCGCAAGAGGCTGTTGTTCCGCTCCTGGCATCGCGGC
>VAZT01000679.1 GCA_005884825.1 Alphaproteobacteria bacterium | reverse complement strand
GTGCGGGTCCTCGGGCGAAAAGCAGCCCTTTGCGACAGCGTCGACGACTTCCGAGAGATCGGGTGATGCGGCGATGATCTCGGTGGCGTCGAGGCCCCGCCGCCGTCGCTCCGCGACCCCCGCAGCACGTAGGCCAAAAATGAAGATGTTGTCCTCACCGACGTGCTCGCAGATCTCGATATTGGCGCCGTCGAATGTTCCGACGGTCAGGGCGCCGTTCAGCGCCAGCTTCATGTTTCCGGTTCCGGAAGCCTCCATTCCGGCGGTCGAGATCTGCTCGGAGAGGTCGGCCGACGGGATGATCAGCTCGGCCAGACTGACATTGTAGTTCGGAAGAAAGACGATCTTCAGGAGATCCCCGACCAAGGGATCGTTGTTGATGATGTTGGCGACGTCGTTTGCCAGCTTGATGATCAACTTGGCGCGAGAATAACTCGGCGCCGCTTTTCCCGAAAATATCTTGACGCGTGGGACCCAGTCGGCCCCGGGGTCTGCCAGGATCGCACGATATCGGGCGATCGCGTCCAATATATTGAGCAACTGGCGCTTGTATTCGTGGATGCGCTTGATCTGCACATCGAACAACGCGCTCGGGTCGATGTGCAGCCCGAGGCGCTCCCGGACAATCCGGGCGAGCATCACCTTGTTGGCGCGCTTGACCGCGGCCAGGCGATCTTGCAGCGCTCCATCGTCGGCCTGGTCGCCGAGACGGCCCAACGCCGCAGGGTTGTCCAGGACGACGGGACCGCACGCCTCGCACAACAACCTGGTCAACCCAGGATTGGCCTGATGCAGCCAGCGGCGAAACGAGATGCCGTTAGTCTTGTTGACGATGCGGTCCGGATAGAGCCGGTGCAGGTGCTTGAACACGCTGGTTCGCATCAGCTCGGTATGGAGCGCCGAGACGCCGTTGACCCGGTGCGAGCCCACAAAAGCGAGGTGCCCCATCCTGACCCGCCGCCCGTCGCTCTCGTCGATCAGCGATATCTCGGTCAAGAGATCGGGGTCGAGTCGACCCGTCCGCCTCGCTGCCTCGAGGTGACGCGCATTGATCGCGTAGATGATTTCGAGATGCCGCGGGAGAAGGCGCTCGAACAACGGCACCGGCCAACTCTCCAATGCTTCCGGCAACAACGTGTGGTTGGTGTAGGAGAATGTCTCGACGGTGATCCTCCAGGCCTCGTCCCACGGCACGTTGTGCAGATCGACGAGGATGCGCATCAGCTCGGCGATCGCGACGCTCGGATGCGTGTCGTTGAGCTGGATAGCCGCCCGCTCCGGAAGCGCATAGATGCTGCCGAAAGTTCGGGTGTGGCGGCGCACGAGGTCCTGCAGCGAGGCGGACACGAAGAAGTATTCCTGGCGCAGCCGCAATTCGCGACCTGACGCCGTGTCGTCGCTCGGGTAGAGGATTTTGGAGAGCGCTTCGGCACGCGCCTGCGGCGATAAGGCACCCAAGTGATCGCCCTCGTTGAACGCGGAGAGGTGCAGCGGATCGACGGCACGGGCGGACCAGAGCCGCAACGGGTTGACGTGCCGCTCCCGCCACCCGAGGACCGGAGTATCGTAGGCGACCGCCTTGATCGTTTCTTCGGCATGCCAGACGCATTGCGGGCGGCCTTTGGGCAAAACTTTCTTCTCGACCCAGCCGCCGAAGTGGATGTCGTAAGCCACCTCGGGCCGTTCAAATTCCCACGGATTGCCGAAAGACAGCCAGTGCTCCGGATGCTCCTGCTGCCAGCCGTCCTTGATGACCTGCCGGAAAAGACCGTGATCGTAGCGGATCCCATAACCGCAGCCCGGGATGCCGAGGCTCGCCATGCTTTCCATAAAGCAGGCGGCGAGCCGCCCGAGACCGCCATTGCCGAGAGCCGCGTCCGGTTCGGCGCTGCGCATCCGGTTGGGATCGACGCCGAGGTCGCCGAGCGCAACCCTGACGAGTTCATTGCATC
>VAZT01000678.1:1762-5907 GCA_005884825.1 Alphaproteobacteria bacterium | reverse complement strand
GCGACCCCGCGGCCTGGACCGAGCGGTTCTACGCGGCGCTGACCGATTTCAAATTTCTGCCCGCGGGCCGCGTCGTCGCCGGCGCCGGCAGCGCCCGCTCGGTGACCCTCTTCAACTGTTTTGTGATGGGCGTCATCCCCGATGACATGGGCGGGATCTTTGCGCATCTGCGCGAAGCCGCGCTGACGATGCAGCAGGGCGGCGGCATCGGCTACGATTTCTCGACCCTGCGGCCGCGCGGTGCGCCGGTCAAGGGCGTGGGCGCGGACGCTTCGGGGCCGCTCTCCTTCATGGATGTATGGGACGCGATGTGCCGTACGATCATGAGCGCCGGCTACCGCCGCGGCGCGATGATGGCGACGTTGCGCTGCGACCACCCCGATATCGAGGCCTTTATCGAAGCCAAGCGCGAGCCCGGCAGGTTGCGCATGTTCAACCTCTCGGTGCTGGTGACCGACGCCCTGATGAAGGCAGTCGAAGAAAATTCTCCGTGGGAGCTGTCCTTCGGCGGCACGGTGTGGAAGGTGCTGCCGGCGCGCGAGCTATGGGACAAGATCATGCGCGCGACCTACGCCTATGCCGAGCCGGGCGTGATCTTCATCGACCGCATCAACCGGCGGAACAACCTCTATTACTGCGAAGAGATAACCGCGACGAACCCGTGTGGCGAGCAGCCGCTGCCGCCTTACGGCGCGTGCCTGTTGGGCTCGATCAACCTGGCGAGCCTGGTCGACGAGCCGTTCACTCCCGAGGCGCGGCTCGACATCGAACGGCTGCGCCGGCTGGTGCCGGATTGCGTCCGCATGATGGACAATGTCGTCGACATCTCGCAGTTTCCACTGCCGCTGCAACAGGAAGAGGCTCGGCAGAAGCGCCGTATCGGTCTCGGGGTCACCGGGCTCGCGGATGCGCTGATCCTCTGTGGGCTGCGCTACGGTTCGGCTGCGGCGGTCGCGGCGACCGAGAGCTGGCTCGGCACGATCCAACGCGAGGCATACCTCGCCTCGACGGCCCTCGCGGCAGACAAGGGCGCGTTTCCGCTCTTCGACCGCGAGCGGTATCTCGCCGGCGAGACGGTGAAGGGCCTGGACGAGGAGGTGCGCGCGCAAATCGCGCGGCACGGCATCCGTAACGCGCTGCTTACTTCGGTTGCGCCGACTGGCACGATCTCGCTGTTCGCCGACAATGTTTCATCGGGCATCGAGCCGGTCTTCAGCTTCCGCCACACGCGCAACGTGCTGATGCCCGACGGCAATCGCCGCGAGGAGGAGGTGACCGATTACGCCTACCGCTTGTTCCGCCGATTAAAGGGTGAGTTCGCGCCGCTGCCGGATTATTTCATCGATGCGCAAGCGCTGACCCCGGAAGACCACGTCGTCATGCAGGCCGCGGTGCAGAAGCACATCGACAGCTCGATTTCGAAGACCATCAACGTCCCGGCCGAGATCCCGTTCGAGCGGTTCAAAGATGTGTATTTGCAAGCCTACGCCCTCGGCTGCAAAGGCTGCACGACCTACCGGCCGAACGAGGTCACCGGGGCGGTGCTGGCGGCCAAGGCCGAGGCGCCGGCCGCCGGACCGGGAGTTGCACGGCAGCAGGAACTGCCGCTTCCGCCACCCGCGCCGCCGGGTTCTCCCAAACCCGCCGACATTTTCGAGGCAGGCGGCCGCCGGCCGTTCGAGGTGTTCATCAACTCGAAGAACATGGAGCACTATGCCTGGACCGTCGCATTGACACGGATGATCAGCGCGGTGTTCCGCCGCGGCGGCGACGTCTCGTTTGTCGTCGAGGAGATGAAGGCGGTGTTCGATCCGCGCGGCGGCGCCTGGATGGAGGGCAAATACGTGCCCTCGCTATTGGCCGCGATCGGCGACGTCATCGAGCGCCACATGATCGCGATCGGCTTCCTGCCGGCGCGTGGCCAGAGAGCCGCAATCGGCGGAAAGAAAGTGGCGGCCGGCAACGCGATGATTTCCGATCAGAGACCCATGACGACTCGCATGGCGCAGTGTCCAAAATGCGGCGAGGCGGCGTTGATCCGCATTGAGGGATGCGACCAATGCACGAGCTGCGACTATTCGAAATGCTGGTAGAGCCCCCCGGGATGCAGTTGAGATGATCCGATTTTCTGATGATGCCTGGCGCCGGACCGAATCCCCGAGAAAGGGGATTCATCGACTGCCGTTCAACACCGAACTCGCGGCGGGTTCGCTCAGTCGCGACCGCTTTCAGACCTACATTATCCAAGACGCCATCTACCTCGGCCAGTTCTCGCGCGCACTGGCGATCTCGGCGGCCAAGGCCCCAGATACGCCGACGATGCAGTCCTTTGCCCAATCTGCATTGGGAGCCATTGCCGTCGAGCAGGCGCTCCACGGCCGGTATCTGAGGGACTTCGGGGTGGACCCAGCGGGCGTTGCCGATGCCGAGCCGTCGCCGGACTGCCTCGCCTACACCAGCTATCTGATCGCCGCCGCCTACCATGATCCTTGGGAAGTGCTGGTCGCCGCCTTATTGCCCTGCTTCTGGATCTATTGGGATGTCGGCTGCGCGATCGCCCGCACGGCAGCGCCGCAGAACCCGTATAAGGCGTGGATCGACACCTACGCCGACGAGCGCTTTGGCGAGGCGGTTCGGACGGTCATCGCGATAACCGATCGTGCGGCCGATGCCGCGACCCCGGCAACCCGCGCCAAGATGCTGGCGGCCTTTATCCGCGCCTGCCAGTATGAATGGCTGTTCTGGGACGGCGCCTACCAGCGCCGCGGATGGCCGCAATTCGGTTGAAGGCGGTGTGGCATAAGGGAAATGTACATGATGGCCGAAGAGACCCGCTTACCGGTAGATATCGATGCACAACCGCTGGTGCAGGCGGCGCTCGCCCTGCAGCCGGTGCTCCGCAGCTACCGTGAGGAGATCGAACGCGAGCAGCGCCTGCCGAAAGCGTTGGTCGAACAGTTGCGCGCCGCCGGCTTCTACCGGATGGTGATCCCGCGCGAGCTGGGCGGCCTGGAGGTCGACCCGCTGACCTACCTGGCCGCGGTGGAGCTGCTGGCCGAGGGCGCCGGCTCGGTCGGCTGGAACCTCGGCAACGGCGGCGTCGGCCAGCTCGTGACGCTCGGCTTGCCCGACGAGGGCGTGCACGAGATCTACGGCAAGCGGGCGGACACGATCATCGCCGGCACCGCGGTGCCGGGCGGCGGGCAGGCGATACCGGTCGATGGCGGCTACCGGGTCACCGGCAGATGGCAGTTCGGCACCGGCTGTCAGGAGGCGAGCTGGATGCTCGGGAGTTTTCAGGTGCTCGGCGATAACGGCCAGCCGCGGCGCCACCCGGAAGGCGGCTCGCTCTACTGGCGCGGCGTCTTCGCGCGCTCGGAAGTTGAGATCGTGCCGGGGAGCTGGGACGTCACCGGACTGCGCGGCACCGGCAGCTTCGACTGGACGGTCGAGAACGTGTTCTTGCCGGAGCGGCGGACAATGCCGCAAGTCGGCATTCCTCTCGAGAACCAATGGTCTCGCTGGCCGGGGGTCACCTATCAGCTGCCCGTCCAGTGCTGGGTCGGGCCGCATCACAGCGCGGTGATCACCGGCATCGCGCGTGCCGGCATCAATGCACTGATCGAGCTGGCTGGGGGCAAGCAGCCGCGCGGCCGCCCCGTCGGGTTGCTCTGCGACAACCCGCAGGTGCAGGATGCCGTCGGACGGGCCGACGCCATCCTGAACGCCGGGCGCGCCTACCGCAGCGCGATGATCGCCGAGCTGTGGAACACGGTCGCTGCCGGCAAGGAGACCACGCTCGAGCAACGGGCCCGCTGCCGGCTGGCCGCCATCTACGCCGCTGACAGCGCACGCCAGGCGATGGACCTAGTCTACCGGCACGGCGGCAGCACGTCGTTCCAGCGCGAGAGCCGCCTCGCCGAGTGCTGGCGCGATTTGCACGTCGTCGGCCAGACGGTCACGATCGCGCCCGAGTGGTACCCGATCGGCGGCCGGGTGTACCTCGGGATGGACCCGGGCCCGCGCCTGCGCTAAGGCTCACGCGTTGGAACCGCCGGCGTCCGGGCGGCGCGCCTCACAGCAACGGCGGCTGAAGCTGGCCGGGGCTAGCTCTTGATGAACGCCAACAGATCGGAATTGATCGT
>VAZT01000678.1:0-1743 GCA_005884825.1 Alphaproteobacteria bacterium | reverse complement strand
TACCGGCACGGTGATCTTCTTCAGGTCTTCGGTGAAATCGGTCTGTGAGAAGGCGACGATGCCATCGTAATGCGCCTTCGCACCGCCCATCATGCCCTGGCGCCACCAGTTCTGGATGACGGCCTCCGAGGCTTTCGCGCCCGGCCGGTTGTAGCCGTAGAAAGGCCCCGCCGCCACGTCGCGATAGAATTGCGAACGATTGGCGGCGAGTTGCGCCTGGAACCCGTCGAACACCTCCTTGGGGAGCCCGAGCGGATTGGCCGCCGTCTTCACCATCAGCGGCGGCACTGCGCTGATCAGTGCTGCCTTGGCCACCCGGCTTTCGCCATGCCGTGCCAGATAGTGCGCCACCTCGCCGCCGCCGGTGGAATGGCCGACATGGACGGCGTCTTTCAGGTCGAGATGCGCCGTCAGAGCCGCCAAATCGTCGGCATAATGGTCCATATCGTGGCCGTCGGCGGTCTGCGTCGAGCGGCCATGGCCACGGCGATCATGGGCGATAACGCGATAGCCATGATGCAGGAAGAACAGCAATTGGGTGTCCCAATCGTCTGCCGATAGTGGCCAGCCGTGGCTGAACACGATCGGCTGGCCCGAGCCCCAGTCCTTATAGACGATCTCCGTGCCGTCCTTGGTGGCAATGGTGGGCATGTGAACTCCTGTGAAAGGGGTAAGCTGCCGCTTCGATCAGGGCACATGTGAGCTACAGCGCCGTTCAGGCCGCCTGTGATAGCTTATCCGGAGCGTTCAAATCTTGATTCGAGCGGTCGCGGTTTTCAGTGTATCGGCGCTGCGTTCCAGTGCTGCCTGCTCGTTCCCGGATAGCTCCGGTTCGAAAGTACGGACCACGCCGTCCCGGCTGAGGACGCTAGGCAATGAGAGGGTAATCCCATACCGTGGACTATAAGAGCCGATCGGGATCACCGCCCGTTCGTCGCGCAATACGATTTCGGCAATGCGAGCGCAGACCATGCCGATGCCGTGCTGGCTGGCGCCTATGCCTTCGATGATCGTTATGTTGGCGTAGCGCACTTCATGCTCGATATCCCGGCGAGATTTCTCGCGGTCTTGGGTAGACGGCCCCAGCAAATCGAGCACCGGCGCGCCACCGACTCGGGCTGCAGACCAGACGAACACCGCAGACGTGCCATGTTCTCCGAGTATCTGCGCATCGACCGAGCCTAGGCTGACATCCAGCCGGCGAGCCAAGTGAAACCTGAAACGCAGGCTATCGAGGTATGTACCGGTGCTGAGGACGCGGTCGTGGCCCAACAGGCGTGTCGCATCGGCCAGAGGATCCGGAGGGTCGGTTACGACGAGCACCAACGCCCGCGGTGCGACGGCGTGCAAACGAGAGATGATGTCCTTGTAGACATCGACATTGGTGTCCAGCAGCCGCAATCTGCCGGCCGGATCATTGCGGTTGGTAGCGCCGCCCGTTTTTTCGTTCACGCCGGCGGTAATCATGACCAGCGAGGCGCTCTCCAGGTCGGTGTAATCACCGTCCCGCACTACGACGGCGGGAGACAACACCGCGCCGTATTGGACGTCCGTAACCAGCCCTCGCGCCCTTTTTCGATCGCGATTGAGGACGACGATTTCGCGCGTACAGCCCCGGGCCACGAGGGCCGTCAGACACGCCGACCCGACGGCACCCGCGCCGATGATCCCTACTTTCATGACCCGCTCCTGCCGATCCGCTGACCCTGCGAGTGAACGCTCGAGGGCATCGGATGTCTCCGA
>VAZT01000294.1 GCA_005884825.1 Alphaproteobacteria bacterium | reverse complement strand
TGTGAGCCAGCCGAGGGTGCTCGCCGCATCGGTCGACCATGGAAAGAACCACCCGACGGGCTCCGGCAACGGGCCGGACGGCGAGGTGATGCTCGACATCGAGGTCGCCGGGGCGATCGCGCCCGACGCCAAGATCGTCGTCTATTTCTCGCCAAACACCGATGCCGGGTTCCTCGATGCGATCGCCGCGGCAATCCACGACACGACGAACAAGCCTTCCGTCATCTCGATCAGCTGGGGCGGACCCGAATCGAATTGGACCCCGCAGGCGATGACGGCCTTCGACCAGGCGTTCCAGGCAGCCGCCGCGATGGGGATAACGGTTTGCGTCGCATCGGGTGACAATGGATCGGATGACGGCGTCGGCGACGGCGCCGATCACGTCGATTTCCCCGCGTCGAGCCCGTTTGCGCTGGCTTGCGGTGGCACCAATCTGCAAGCCTCCGGCACCTCCATCACGCAGGAAACAGTGTGGAACGAGGGGCCCGGCAACGGCGCGACCGGCGGCGGGGTCAGCGGTTTTTTTGCGCTGCCGAAATACCAGGAGGGGCTGCAGGTCAAGAAAACGTCGGGTGCGACGCAGGCTCTCGCAATGCGGGGCGTCCCCGATGTCTGCGGGGATGCCGACCCGGCAACTGGATACGATGTGCGGGTCGACGGCCAGAACACGGTCATCGGCGGAACGAGCGCCGTGGCGCCGCTGTGGGCCGGTCTCATCGCGCGCATCAACGCGGCAAAGGCTCGCCGCGCCGGGTTCATCAACCCGCATCTATACGTGAACGCCCCCGCCCTGCACGACATAACGCAAGGCAATAACGGGGACTTCGCGGCCGCCGCCGGCTGGGATGCCTGCACCGGGCTCGGCAGTCCAAACGGCCAGAAGGTCGCCGACGCAGTCTGAGCGGCGATTGCGACCTCGCCTCACCTCTTCCCGCCGGCGGCCGCCGGCGGGGAGAGGTGAGGGGTCGCTTTGGGTGCGGCGCCTGCCGGTTTCCGCTATATCTTTTCGCGAATACGCGAAGGAGAGGGGCGATGCCGGACCGGCGCAACAAAACCGAAGACGACATCACAGCCGAGGCGCTGCAGCGTTTCTCGCAGACGCCGGATCCGCGGCTGCGGCAGATCATACTAGCCCTCGTCAAGCACCTGCACGCCTTTGTCAAGGAGGTCGAATTGACCGAGGCGGAGTGGTTCCGGGCAATCGAAATCCTGACCGAAGCCGGCCGGATGTGCAGCGACAAGCGCCAGGAATTCATCCTGTTTTCGGATACGCTGGGCGTTTCGATGGTGGTCGACCTGATCAACCACCGCAAACCCGACGGGGCAACCGAATCGACGGTGTTCGGGCCTTTTCACCGGCTCGGCGCGCCCGAATTGCCGGCCGGCGGCAACATCGCCCGGCTCGACGAGACCGGCACCCCGACATTGGTCAGCGGCCGGGTTCTCGACCTCGACGGCCAGCCGATCGCGGGCGCGCTCCTCGATGTCTGGCAGACGCAGTCGAGCGGGCTCTACGATTCGCAGGACGAGAGCCTCGAGGGTGAACTGCACATGCGCGGCAGGTTCCGCACCGACGCCGAGGGCCGCTATCTGATCCGCACCGTGCTGCCGGTGAATTACCCGATCCCCTCCGACGGGCCCGTCGGAGCGATGCTGCGCGCGACCGGCCGCCATCCCTGGCGCCCGGCGCACATCCATTTCGTCGTGTCAGCCGACAGCTATGAGCCGGTCACGACGCACATTTTCGACCGCCGCGACGAGTATCTCGGCAGCGACGCGGTGTTCGCGGTCAAGGATTCGCTGACCTGCGATTTCGTGCGGCACGAGACCCGAGGCAGCGAAGCGGCCTGCCTCGGCATCGAACCGCCCTACTACACGGCCGAGTTCGATTTCCGTCTCAAACAAGCCTCGGGGCAAGAGGCGAGCGTGCTTGACGCGCAACAGCGGCTCGCCGCGCTCGGCTCCCGAGCAGCGGAATAGCCATCGAAAGCCCTCAGGCCTCGACGTGGCCTTCGGGCGCGGGTTCGTTCTTCTCGAAATCGAACTCGACCTTGGCGCCGCACGGGTCGTGGAAAAACAGCTGCCAAATGCCGCCGCCGGGCAGGCGCCGCAGCTCATAATCGATGCCCTCGCGTTTCAGGGTCGCGACGGTGGCCGGCAGGTCCTTGGCGGAGAACGCCATGTGGTCGAGAACGCCGCCCCGGTCGTGCGGCAGATCCTTGCTGTGGATCACATGCAGGATCGGGGTGTCGTCGTCGGCATAGAGCCACCATCCCGGAAACTGGAAGGGCGGCCGCCAACCCACCTTGAAGCCGAACAGATCGCAATAGAAGCGCCGCGTGGCCTCGAGGTCGTCGCTTAACACCGTAAAGTGGTTCATTGCCGCTACAGGCATTGGGAATCTCCGGTGGGGTCGCTAGTCCGGAAAAGGCCTACTCGCGTCGGGGCTGCGGCGTCAATCGGATCAGCAGCCGAAGCGGCGGCGGCGCTGCTGGAAGGAGCGGATCGCGCGCAGGAAATCGATCTTGCGGAAGGCGGGCCACAGGACATCGGTAAAATAGAATTCGCTGTGGGCGCTCTGCCATAACAGAAAGCCCGAGAGGCGGACCTCGCCGCTCGTGCGGATGATCAGATCGGGGTCGGGCAGGCCCGCGGTGTAGAGATGGCCGGCAATGGCTTCGGGGGTGACTTCGTCGATCGCCTCGGCCAGAGTTGCTTGCTTCTCAGCCATGCCGCAGAGCAAGGCGCGCACCGCATCGGTGATTTCCTGGCGCCCCCCATAGGCAACGGCGATGTTGAGCTCCAGCCCGTCATAGCTTGAAGTGGCGTGTTCGGCCGCCCTGATCGCGGCGAGCACGGGCTCGGGGAGCATCGTGAGGCAGCCGATCGCGCGAACCCGCACGCGCCGGCGGTGGATCTCCGGGTCGCAGGCCAGCGCCGTCAATTTGGCCTCGATCGAGGCCAGGATGCCGGAGACTTCGGCTGCAGGCCGCTGAAAGTTATCGGTAGAAAAGACCCAAAGCGTCACCGTCGGAATATCGAGCTCGGCGCACCATTCGAGGATCTCGTCGAGCTTGTTCGCACCCAGGCCGTACACCTCCCTCGGCTCGGTGATGCCGCGCGAACGGCCGTGGCGGCGGTTGCCGTCGAGGATGATGCCGACGTGGCGCGGCATCGGCCGGCTCCCGACATCGCGGACCAGCCGCCGAGCGTAGAGGTAATATACGAGACGGAACATCGGCGCCAAGAGAACGTCGCCGCGAGCGCGGTATTTCGAGCGTCGCCGCCCGGTTCCGGCCGCCCGCGGATCATTCGCCAACAATAGCGCCGACGGATGACCGAGAGATGAAGCCAACTTGTGATCATTCCGCATAGAAAGCGGCACCGATCGGCCTTGCGGCTATCGGCCCCCGCGTCCGACTTGCGGTTGATGGCGCAAGCTGATCGATCCGATCCCGGCCGCGACATTGAGACCGGTATTCCCTTCGAAGCTGACCGGTTGCAGCGAGATCGTGCGGTTGGAGCCGCCAACCAGCACATTGGCGCCGGCGCCGACCCCGACCGTAGCGCTTCCGCTCGCGCCGACATAATTGCCCGACAGCACTCCCGGCGCGAGGCCACCGCTCGGCGCGAAGACACCCCAAACCAGCACGCCGCCTTGCGTATAGCCGATATCGACGCCGAATTTGTTGATCGAGCCGGCATAGTGCTCCGGCCGGCCTCCGGCCCGCGCGAAGGTGCAGCGGACTGCCTTTGACGAGCCGAACACAAAGCCCCAGCCGCCGGCCACGTTGCATGTCAGCGTGCCGACCTGCACATTCCCCTGGGCCAGCGCCGGCGTTCCGTTCCCAATCGTGCCGATTGCCAAACCGAGCGCCCCGGCGGCCCAACCACGCGATTTAAACATCGGAATTCATCCCTTACGATTGCAATCCCGGCACGCGCCTACTCCGCGGGCCGAGCAGCTGCGCCGGCTGCCCGACGAGACGATCGCCGATCTGCATTCGAGCGGTCTCTTCCGCATGCTGCAGCCGGCGCGCGTCGGCGGCAGCGAGCTGCCCTACCGCGCGTTGTATGAACTGACCGCGGTGATCGGGCAGGGCTGCGGGTCGACCTCCTGGGTGCTGGCCAACCTCGCGGCCCATCATTGGCTGCTCGGCATGTGGCACCCTGAGGCGCAGGACGAGATCTGGGGCGAATCGCCAGACAGCCTGATCAGCTCGGCTTTGATTTTCGCGCGCGGCCGTGCGCGCCGCGTGGAGGGCGGTTATCGGCTCAGCGGCCGCTGGCCGTTTTCGAGCGGCATTGATGCCTCGGCCTGGAACATGTTCGGCGCCGTGGTCAGTGACGAGGAGACCGGGCAGAGCGAGCACCGCATGCTTCTGGTGCCGGCGAGCGACTATACGATCATCGACACCTGGGACGTGATCGGCCTCGCCGGAACCGGCAGCAAGGACGTCGAGGTCAGCGACATTTTTGTTCCGGCCTATCGCACCCTCGCCACCGAGCGGATCAAGGGCGGCCCCAATCGGGGCAGTGAACTCAATCCCGGAACCTTATACAAGCTGCCGGCCGTCAGTCTGTTTGCCTACGCGATCGCCGGGGTCTCGCTCGGCATCGCCCGCGGCGCAATCCAGCACTTCGCCCAGACGACCCGCAACAGGCTCAGCGCCTATACCGGCAAGAACCTCGCCGATTTCACCAATATCCAGGTGCATCTCGCCGAGGCGGCGGCGCTGGCCGATGCGGCGGAGGCGATTGCATTGCGCGATTGCGACGAGGCAATGCGGATCACCGAGGCCGGGGTCGTGCCGAGCATCGAGCAGCGCGCGCGCTACCGGCGCGACGGCGCCTTTGCCGCGAGCCTGTGCACCAAGGCGGTCGACCTCCTGTTCGCCGCAACCGGCGGCGGCGCGGTCTATCAGAGAAACCCGATCCAGCGAGCTTTCCGCGATGTCCACGCGGCCAATGCCCATTACCATCTGAACTGGGACGTCAACAGCGCGATTTACGGCAGGGTGGCGCTCGGGCTGCCGCCCGACGCGCCGCTCTGAGGGCGCCGGCCGTGGACAACGAAATCCACAAGGACGAGTCCATTGGCAGCCATGCCGCACCGGTGCGAAGCACCGCGGGCGAAGGCTTCGATTTGCGCGATTTCCGCAGCGCGCTCGGCACCTTCGCGACCGGCGTGACAATCGTCACGGCGCGCAGCGTGTCGGGTGGCCTCTACGGGATGACCGCCAATTCCTTCACCTCGGTGTCGCTGACGCCGCCGCTGGTGCTGTGGAGCGCCTCGCTTTATGCGCAGAGCCTGCCGGCTTTCCAGGAAGGCTCGCATTTCGTCGTCAATATACTGGCGCACGACCAGATCGAGCTGTCGAACAAGTTCGCCCGCACGCACGACAACAAATTTGCCGAAATCGACCATATAATCCCGGAATGCGGCGCGCCGGTGCTGATCGGCTCGGCAGCACATTTCGAGTGCCGCAACGAGTACCGGCATTACGGCGGCGACCACATCATCTTCATCGGCCACGTCGAGCGCTACGCCTACACCTCCAAGCCGACGTTGCTGTTCTGCCGCGGCAAATACATGCGCGGCGAACCGCTAATCCCGACCTGAGGCGGAGCCCTTTATAGCGGCAGATTCCCTCCCCGCGCCTACCCACAACCGGGAACACCATCTCTGAATGGCCATGCTCACTGCGTGCGTTTGGTGCTGAGCGAGGCGGTCTCCGGCAAGGGTTTGTTGATCGGACGAAAAAAACCGGAGCGTGAAGCGCAAACCGGGACTGTTGTCGGTCAGGTCGATGCTCACCCCATGAAGTGCCGCGATCGCTTCGACCAAGCTGAGGCCGAGCCCGCTTCCGGGCTTGCTGCGGCTGCTTTCCAGTCGATAAAAGCGCCGAAACACGCGTCCGCGATCCGCAGCCGGAATTCCCGGCCCGCTGTCGGTCACGGTAACGGCTATTGCGGTTGGCGACTGAATTGTCACCAGTCCGATGGATGCTCCCGCGGGCGAATGTTTCATCGCGTTCTCGATTACGTTCGCGACCATCTGTGCCAGGAGCTCGCGATCTCCCCAGACAGTGAGCCTCGAGGCGATATCGGCGGTGAAACGCTGTTGGTTCTCTTCAGCCATCGGCTGGTAGACCTCGATCATGGTGCGCAGCAGCTCCGAGAGGTCAACCTTGGCAAAACGACGCGCCGGTATTCCGCTTTCGATTTGCGCGATGCGCAGCAACGCACCGAAGGTCTCCAGGATGGCGTCCATATCGGAGATGCACCCATCCGCAGCGCGCTGCCAATCCTCTACCGATTGCGCCCGTCGCTGCGCGAGATCGAGCCGCTGACGCAGCCGGGTCAGCGGCGTGCGCAAATCGTGCGCGATGTCATTTGACACTTGGCGCACGGCCTCCATTGCGGACTCGTTGCGCTCGAGCATGGCATTGAGACTTGCGATCAGATGATCCAACTCGTCGGCTGTGCCGCGGACCGGGATTCTTCTGGAGAAGTCGCCGGCCATGATGTCGCGCGCCGCCCGGCTGATTGTTTCGATACGCCGAAGCAGATTACGGCTTATTAACGCCCCGCCGGTGAACGCCAGCAGGAGGCTGATGGCAGAGCTCCACCCGAACACCCGCACAATGAGCTTGTGCATCTCACGGCGCGGAAGCGCATCGACTCCCACCACCAAATACTCGCCGTCGGGTAAGGTAATGCCGTGGGCGTGGATCGCCACACTCGGTGAATTGGTCCTCGGCACTTTCAAATCGAAGCGACCTTCTCCGCCATGGGAGGGCGGAATATTTCCGGCAATGACTTTTCCCTCCGGATCCTGAAGCAAAATAAACATTGGACCGTTCGGCGTTTCCTGCAGCCGTTCCTTTACTTGCGCTGTCAGCGCCTCACGGCCCCCGGTCCGCAGACTGTCCTCGAGCTCGGTGATGTCGCTGTCGATCGCCGTATCCAGCGAGCTCGCCATGTACATACTGGTCCACCCATAGATGACGCCGAGCAGAATCAGGGCTGAACAGCCGAACAGCCCAGCGTAGAGCAAGGTGAGGCGAAAGCTCGAGGTGCGCAGGACCCTAGGCAGGGCTGCGGACACAATAACCTGCCCCTCTAACCGTGTGGATCAGCTGCGCCTCGAAGCCCTTATCGACCTTGCTGCGCAAGCGGCTGATATGGGTTTCCACAATGTTCGAGTGAGGGTCGAAATGAATGTCCCAGACGTGCTCGAGCAACATCGTGCGCGTGACCACCTGGCCAGCGTGGCGCATCAGGTATTCGAGCAGGCGGTATTCCCTTGGCTGCAGCTCGATCAGCTGCCCGCGACGCCGCACCGTGCGCGACAGTAGATCGATTTCGAGATCGAGCAAGTGCAGCCTGGTCTCCGCCGCGGTTGTGCGCGGTCTTCGCCCCAACGCGGCGACCCGCGCGACGAGCTCGGAGAAAGCGAACGGCTTCACCAGATAATCGTCGCCACCAGCGTTGAGCCCGGAGACCCGATCCTCGACGCCATCGAGCGCGGTTAGGAACAGAACCGGCGTCTGATGGCCAGCCGCGCGCAAGCTCTTGACGACGTTTAGCCCGTCGAGATCGGGTATCATCCGATCTA
>VAZT01000677.1 GCA_005884825.1 Alphaproteobacteria bacterium | reverse complement strand
GCCGGGGCTGATCGAAAGCGGCGGGCCTTGGGTCTGGACCATGCTCATCACGAACGCGAACAGCGCCTGCGTCCCGACATAGCTGACCCCGGTGGTCCCGGTCTGGATTTGCGAGCAGAGCCAGACCCCGACCAGCAGGAGCGCCGTCCAAAGCAGGAAATCACTGCCGACGACGGCGAGACAGGCGAGGCCGAGAAGCGCTCCGAGCAGACATCCGATCACGCGATGCGCGGAGCGCTGCACGATGATGCCGGCCTTGGCTTCGAGGATTGCCGCCGTCGGTACCGCCATCACCATGACTGCTGTCAGCCCGATTGTGACCGGGCTCACCGGTGCCAGCCAGTTCGCCAGCGCCGGCAGCAGCATTACCGTCAGCGCGATGCGGCAGGCATGCAGGACCAACAGCCCCTTGCCGTCCACCCAGCGTTGAAGCTCCGCCCCCCAACTGCGGCGCCAGAACGCCAGCGGCGGCGGCCTAAGCTGGCCCGTCGCAGGAGCAGCCCCGCCACCGGCTGGGACTGGCATCACGCCGCAGATGATCAGCGACGCCGCTGTTCCGATCACGACATCGGCGACGCGGTCGACGGCGATGGCAAATGCGCCCTGCGGCTGAGTGAACGCCATCAGCATGACCAGGTTTGCGGTGACCGCGCCGACCAGCCAGGCATAGCTGAACCGCGAGCACGCGAACCCGAAAAATCCGATGAATGCCACGAGGAAGAGGCAAAGGCAGAACGGCAACGGCTGGTACACGAACAATCTGAGCACGACCAGACCGATAAAGGCCCCGACGGCGCTTCCGGCGACACGCATCGCACCGCGCGACAAGGCGACCCCCAGTGAGGCGCGGGTTACCATGAAAGCGCTGATCCCTGCCCACCAGGGATCGTCGGAATGCACTGCCAGCGCCGCCACCACCGCAAGCGTGACCGACAACGCAGCCTCCAGCGCTTCCAGACCGCGCGGCCCGCGAAATGCCAGCAGGTGTAGCTCGGATGCGAGCGCGCCAGGGATCTCGCGGAGCATTACCGACTTTCAGTAGACGATGAGCGTGCGCGCATCCGCGCCCATATGCAGGACGACTTCCGGCGGCAAATCCTGCAGCACGAGGGTCACCGGAAAGCGGCGCTCGAGACGGATCCAGTCCGTCGTGGGCTCGACATAAGGCAGCAGCTTGCGCTGCGTCTGCTCCCGGCTGATCGCGCGCGCAATGCCTTGAATCTTCGCACGATGGATATGCCAGGGGTAAGTGTCGAGCCAGACCCAGGCGGCATGACCGACCGTCATATGCCGGATTACACTTTCCTTGTAATTGGCGTAAATCCGCCAGGCATGCGCGTCGACCAAACCGAGCAGCGGTTGGTTTTCCACTGCCTGGTCTCCGACCCGAAGCATCAGCTGGTTGATTGTCCCGTCGGTCGGGGCCAGCAATTTTGCTTGATCGAGCTGCCATTGCACAGTGGCGATCTCGGCGGTGATCGTCGCGACCGTCGCCTGATGCAACGCCAATTCTTGCTGGGCCTTAGAGATCGCCACTTCGGCTTCGGCCAATGCCGCCTTCGCCTCTTGCGCCTGCGTTGCCGCGGTCTCGAGCGCCTGCCGCGACACGAAACCGGCCTGCGCGACCGGAGTGGCGCGCCGCAAATTGTCGGCGGCCAGCTGCTCCTTTGCCGCCGCGTCGTCTCGTTTCGCCTGCGCTGCGGCGATGACATCCCGATCGACCGCGAGCTGCGCCTCGGCTTCGGTCTTTTTCGCCTGCTTCTCGTTCAACGCCAGCTGGAAAGGCGTCGGATCGATCGTCGCCAGCAATTCACCCTTTTTCACGGTTTGGTTGTCGACCACATTTACGCTGGCGATTCGACCGCTGATGTAAGGAGCGACGTCGACGAAATCGGAGGTGACGTAGGCGTCGTCGGTATAGGCGACGAAATATCCCGACGCCCAGTACAGCGCGAGCGCCAACACGATCGAGGAGAGCACAAGAAGGACGCGCCGCCGATAACCGTCGACACCAGCGCTCTGCGGCTTTGCCGTCGTTTCAAGCGGCCGCTCGCCGGCCTTTTCATGCGGCGACGCGGGCTCTGCGGCATCGAGCTCGACCGGCCGCGACCGCGCTCGCGTCACCTCCCGTAGGCGGACTTTGTCATCCTGGTCCGTCATGACTCAGTCGCTGGCGGTGAACGGGCTCCCGGCGGGAAGACAGCAATAGGCGATCCGGCTATCGGTCCAAACGTGCATTGTTGGCGCGACGGCCTCCGGATTGTCCAGGCTGCCGATGCTGACATCGACGAGCCGAGGGTTGTCGGTTTCGCGCCACGTCAGCGGAGTGCCGCAGCTGCCGCAGAAATGCCGGAACGCCTTCGCCGAGGAACGATAGGCGACGGGGTTGCCAGCGGTCATCACGAAGGCGTCGAGCGGCACTTTGAGCCAGGCAATCACCGGCGCGCCATGCGCGCGTTGGCACATCCGGCAATGGCAGTATTGCGCCTCGACGGGCACGGCGGTAATGCGGTAGCGTACCTCGCCGCACAAGCAGCCGCCGGTAAGATCTTCTCCCACAAACTGTCTCCGCTCAGGAATCTGCCGATGACACTTGACGTTGTCGTGATTCAACCGCTGGTCGCGCTGATCGCAGGCATACTGATCCTTCTTATACCGCGCATTCTCAATTACGTCGTCGCGATTTACCTGATCTTTATCGGCCTGGTCGGCCTTTGGCCGCGCCTGTTCCATATTCCGCATTGAGGGCCTCCGGGGCCCAGCCGGTCAGCAACAGGATCTCGAAAGTCGCGGGGATGCGGCCGTCGAGCAGGCCGAACCGCTCGGCATAGAGTAGAGCGGCGCGGGCGAGGGTCGCGCGGCGCAACGGCGTGCGCCGGCGCGCGGTCAGCGCGTTGGTCTCCCCCATGCCGCGCAGGTCGCGCATCAGCGCCAGAGCGTTGGGGTAGGTGACCGTGATCTTTTCGGCATCGGCGACAGGCATCGCAAAACCGGTGCGCAGCAGAAGACCCGCTACATCGCCGAGCTCGGCGGCCGGCGACACGCGCGGGCTCGCTCCCCCTTCTTCGATCAACTCGGCCTCGGAGATCGAAGCTGCCGTCGTGAAACGGGAGGAGATCGGGGTCGGCCGCGACCCGGCTTCCGCTGAGCTGCGCCAGGAAGCCGAAGGACGGGTCGGCGGCTATGACCCACTCGATCCCCGGTCGGCGGCCGAGTGTGCGTGACAACGCACCGTGGTGCGCGCCGAGGTCGAGCGCCAGACGAAACTCCCGTTTGACGTCGTCGAGGCGTTCGATAAGCCGATCGGCGACTTCTCTGTGTAGGAATTCGACACAGCCGCGCCGCGCCGCACGATCGCGGTGCCACCGCCGGGCGCGCCGATCGAACAGCAACAATGGGAGATCGTCGGATCGTGTCATCGCGGCGAAGTTGCTGGTCTGGGTTGACGAAAGTGCCCACTACCTGATGATGTGTATCGATGCACGCATCGGCAACTCTTGCCAACTGGGCTTCCAGCCATTTGCGGCGGATCGGCCGAGCCATCGTCGACGGGGTGTTGCCGCCGCGCTGCCTTGCCTGCGGTGAAACGATCGGCGAGCCAGATGCTCTGTGCGGAAGGTGCTGGCGAGGGATCACTTTTTTCGCGCCGCCATGGTGCGCCGCTTGCGGCGCGCCGTTTGAGCACCCGATGGGCGAGGATGCGATGTGCGGGGCCTGCGCGAGCGAGCGGCGCAGCTGGGATCGGGCACGATCGGTGCTGCGCTACGACAGGCACAGCCGCCACTTGGTGCTCGGGCTGAAGCACGGCGACCGGACCCATGTAGCCGGGGCGTTCGGACGCTGGATGCACCGCACCGGAGGTGAGGTTCTCGCCGATACTGACCTACTCGTCCCGGTGCCGCTGCATTGGACCCGCCTGTTTCAGCGGCGTTACAACCAAGCGGCGCTGTTGGCGCGGGCGATCCGCTCCGCGGGCGGTCCCGAGGTCGCGGCGGACTGGCTGGTTCGCCGCCGCCGCACACCGTGACGACGGGGGCGACGGTGGAGGAGTGCGCCCCTGTACTAAAGCGGGCCGGGGCCGCATCGGTCGGGGTTCTCACATTGGCCCGGGCGTTACGGGTCGGGGGATAGTCGCTGCGCAACGGCCGGCCCCGGGGCTTGGCACCCTGGTGTTGTCGTCTTAATTGAAGGACATACGCCCGCAAGATCCCAACTCGGAGTTCCTGCCGGAATGGCTGAAGTCGAGCTTTACACGACAATGTTCTGTCCTTATTGCGCCCGCGCCCGCGCGCTGTTGGAGCGCAAAGGCGTCGCCTACACCGAAATCGACATTATCGAGGAACCGGCGCGGCGCGACGAGATGATCCAACGCGCCGGCGGGCGGACGTCCGTACCACAGATCTTCATCAACGGCGAGCATGTCGGAGGCTCGGACGAATTGGTCGCGCTCGACCGCGCCGGCGAACTCGATACCAAGCTCGGGAGCGCGAAATGAGCGGCGCCTTCACGGTTTCCTGCATTCAGTTCACCTCGGCGCGGGATTACGAGCCCAACATCCGTGTGGTCTCGGATCTCGTGCGGCGGGCGCGCGACGGCGGCGCCGATTTCGTCATGACCCCCGAGAACACTGGCCTCACCGAGCCGGTCGGCAAATTGCGCCGCGAAAAGGCGCGCGACGAGGCGAACCATCCCGTGCTGGCCGCCTTGCGCGAGGTTGCGCAAGAGACCGGGGTTTGGCTGCTGATCGGCTCGCTCGCCGTCGATCTGTCGCGAGAACCCGGGACGGCGGGAGGCGAACACCGCCTCGCCAACCGTTCCTATCTCGTTGATCCCGGCGGAGCGGTCGTTGCCCACTACGACAAGATCCACATGTTCGACGTCGATCTCGCCGGGGGCGAGAGCTATCGGGAGAGCAACGCCTTCCGGCCCGGCGGCCGCGCGGTGCTGGCCGAGACTCCCTGGGGCGTCCTCGGGATGACGGTGTGCTACGATCTGCGGTTCCCGCATCTTTATCGGACGCTCGCCCAGGCCGGCGCCGATTTCCTGGCGATCCCCTCGGCCTTCACGGTGCCGACCGGCAAAGCGCATTGGCATGTGCTGCTGCGGGCGCGGGCAATCGAGAATGGGTGCTTTGTGTTTGCCCCGGCGCAATGGGGCGAGCATGCCGAAGGCAGGCGGACCTACGGCCACTCGCTGATCGTCGATCCATGGGGCGAGGTGCTGGCCGATGCCGGAGAGGGGGTCGGCATCGTGAGCGCCCGTATCGACCTAGCGGCGATTGCCAAGGCGCGCCGGATGGTCCCGTCGCTACAGTACGACCGACCGTTTACAGAGCCGGCGCTTGCCGCCCGCCCTCTCGCAGCCGAGTAGCATCGAGCTCGGTGTCCTCGTAAATCGCGTCGAGGGTTATCTCGACGCCGATCGATGAGAGCTTGAGGGTAGCATCTCCCTCGACAATCTCGTCCGTCCAGCGATCGCCCGACCGGGTGTACAGATCGACACGCCGAGCATCCTGCTCAATTATGGCGTATTGCTGGATCGATGGCGTGCTGAAGTAATCGAATTTTTTGTGACCACGGTCTTCCCGCTCAGTGCTGGGCGATATCACCTCGATGACGACGATCGGGTCGGGGACGATATCGTCTTTGCCGCCAAAGGGCGTGCACGTCACGGTAATGTCCGGGTACCGGACCGAACCTCCCGTCAGAACCTTCGCATCGTTCGTGAACGGTCGACATCCGCTACCCCGTAAGGACTGTCGCACTGCAAAAGCGATGTTCATTGTAATCGTGACATGGGCGAGAGAGGCGCCGGTCATCATCGTGACGACGCCGCGAGCGTATTCATAACGCTCTGGCTGTTCCCGCTCCCAGGCGAGAAACTCTGCCACAGACATCAACTGCTCAGCGGCTTTCGACATTGTGGAACGTTACTCCCGTAACTGGCCTATGTCCAACCCTACCGGCTCGGGCACA
>VAZT01000676.1 GCA_005884825.1 Alphaproteobacteria bacterium | reverse complement strand
CGGAAGGAGAGGTACCCCAATAGGCGAGATCGAGCCGCTCGACATTGCTCACCAGTTCGGCTTCGGTGGGCGGGGGGGCTGCGGCGGTGGACAGCTCGTGGCGATGCGGGGTCCAACGCAAGACGAGCCGACCGCCGCTCAGCTCGAGCGTGATGTCGGCGCGCTGGGTGGTTCCGAGCCCGGTGGGCAGATCGCCGACGAAGGCCAGACTGGCGGCGGCGCCCTTGAGCTGCTCGCCGCCCGTGCCGCCGACGGCGGGGCCGAAAGCCGGTGGTGGCGCGATGCCGCTCAGCAGGGCGCGCAGAATGCGCGCGGCGGCATCGAGTTCGGCGGTTTCGCCGACCCGCCGAGATTGCGCCTCCCAGAGGGTGAGCCCAGTGCGCACACCTTGCGTCAGGCCGATGATCAGGAAGCCGAGCACCGTCACGACGACGACCATTTCGAGCAGAGTGAACCCACCCTGCCGGGCGAAGGCGCGGTCGTTCGCCGGCGGGCTCACCGGCCCGTCCCTGCGGTGCCGAGCCGCAATGTTCTCAGCACTACCGATCGGGCGCCCTCATGTCCGGGCCACGAGATTGCGACCTCGACATTGAACAACGTGGTCGTCGCCGATGATACGCCGTCTTGCGCCAGCGACTGCCGTGAGGTCAGCGGCGAGACGCGAAGCGCCCAGCGATAGCCGCCGCCGTCATCTCCGTTAAATTCACCCTCTACCAACGCGGCGTCGCGCCCGACCGCCGCGAGGTGCGACTGGGCGCGCTGAACAGCCTCTTCGGCCCGGGCCGCGGTGTCCACAGCAAACAGCCCGCCGCTTCCCGCCCGGAACAGCCCTACCAAGGCCAAACCGGCGATCGCCAAAGCGACGACGACCTCGAGCAGGGTGAAACCGTCACTCCGCATCGCACGGTCAGCGCACATCGGCGACGCTGATGGTCAGAAGCTCGATCGACAGATTAGCCGGCAGACGGCGCTGCGCTCCCGCGCCTACACGATAAACATGGCCGGTTACATCGAGATCGAAGAGCACTGGCCGATTGCTCGCTATCGCCTCCGAGCGCGCCAAGCGCAGTCCCGAAGCGAGCTCGGAGGCCGTGCCCTTGAGCCCGAGCCCGCTGCTCCACGGAGGCTTGTAACCGGCAACGATAACCAGCGCTAAACCGAGAATGGCGAGGGTGACGATGACCTCGATCAGAGTAAAGCCGGCACAGCGCTCCTGATCGGGCCGGGCGGTTCTACACCGCGAGATCATTGAGGCTCAGCATTGCGGTCAGCAGAGCGCTGACGATCCCGGCGACGGCGAGACCCATCGCAATCGTGATCATCGGCACCGCCAGCGCGACAAGCCGCTGCATCATCAAGCGCGCTTGCTCGTCGTGGATATCGGCGGCCTTGAGCGCCATCGAGGAGAGCTGCGCGGCCTCCTCACCGAGCTGCAGCAGGTGGATGGTCCGCGCCGGGAACACGCCGGCGGCGGCGAGCGGCCGGGCGAGCCCGCCGCCGCCCTTTGCGCCAAGCGCGGCCGCTTCGACGGCGGCGGCGGCAGCGAGATTGCCGAGCGCATCTTTGGCGATGCCGAGGGCCGAAATCAACGGCACGCCATTCTGCAGCAGGCTGCCGAGCGTGCGGGTGAGCCGGGCCGCGAGCGTCTCGCGCAACAACCCGCCGGCCACGGGCAGATGCAGCAGCCAGCGATCGAGCTTCAGACGGTAGGCAGGCCGGGTCAATAGCTGCCGGGCGACCAGCCCGCCGGCCAAAAGCGCCACGAACAACCAGGGCGCCAAGGCACCGACGACCGTCCCGACGGTCATCAGCAGGCGGGTCGCGGCGGGCAGTTCGGCGCCGGCCTGCTCGAAGATCGGTGTGAATTGCGGCAGCACGTAATCGAGGAGCAGCACGATCGAGCCGATCGCCGCGACGATCAGCAGCGCCGGATAGATCAGCGCCGAACGCAGATTGGCGCTGAGGCTGCGCTCGCGTTCGAGAAGCGTCGCCAGGCGGTCGAGCGTTGCGGACAAAGTGCCGCCTGCCTCTCCGGCCCGCACCAGGCCGACATAGAGCTTGGAGAAGCTGCGCGGTTCGGCGGCGAGCGCGGCAGCGAGCGAGCTGCCGGAACGCACCTTGTCGCGCACATTGCCGAGAATTCCCCGAGCCCGGGCATTGCGGGTGTTTTCGACAACGAAACGCAGCGCGCGATCGAGATCCTGGCCCGCCGCCAGCATGATCGCCAGCTCGCGGGTGACCTCGCCGAGCGAGGCCTTGTCGAGACCGCGGCTGTGGCCGAGCTCGATCTGCAAGAAGTCGGCCCAGCCGCGCCCCGCCGCCAGATCGGCACGCAGCACGAGCTGCCCTTGACGCTGCAACCGCTCGACGACTGCCGCTCGATCCGGCGCCTCCATCACGCCGCGGGCGACATCACCGCCGGGATTTACCGCCGACCAGCGAAAGGACGGCATCCTATGCCTCGCTCCGAATG
>VAZT01000675.1 GCA_005884825.1 Alphaproteobacteria bacterium | reverse complement strand
TACTCGCCGTTGCTGCCGCGATTGTCGCAGGCGCGATGATGGTCATCGAAGGCGCCAAGGGTGCCATGGCCCGTGCCGAGCGGGACGATCGGCCGGATATCGTTCAGGTGAAAAGCCGGTTCAATCGTGCCGTTTTCGAGACCCCTCGAAGCGGCAATCTGGCGCCGCTGACCCTGCCGGTCTACGAGCCTTTGATCGATCGCGACAAGCTCAACGCCGTAGGCGGCACCGTTGTCGCCCGACAATCTTTGCTTCGCAATGTCGTGGCAGGCGAAAGTTTTCTCAACCTCTATATTTTCGGTATCGAGCCGGACAAAGAAACCCGAGTGAGTGTTTTCTCGGTGGGCCGGGGTCGCTTTCTCCGCAGTGATGATGGTGCTGTCGCGGTTCTCGACCACGCATCGGCCCAGGCGCTTGGCGTCGAGCTTGGAGGTTCATTCCCGGTCCGCAAGGCGGACGGGCAGGATCTTAGTCTGACCGTCGTCGGGATCCTGGATCGATTGGAGCTGAGAGACCCGCCGCCACGCACAATTGATGCGCCCGCCCTAAAGCCGGATTCGAGCTACGTGTCGAGTGGTGTATTCGTCACGTTGCGCACGAGCGAGGAAATTTTTGGCCGATCGACCCTGACCAATGCTCTCGTCGTTGCTCCGGCTGCACGGGATGTCCCGTCTGTGGTGGAGGGATTGCGGAAAGCTTTCCGACTTGAGCCTGCGGTGTTCATCACCGAACGCTACGGCCAGTTTAGTCGCAAGGTGCACGACTTTGCGCAGACCCTCGCTCTCTTCACGATTATTGGCGCGGTCACAGCAACGCTGGCGGGATTGTTCGCTGCGAATCTCCTGCATGATGTCTATGCCGACAGACGGCGCCAGTACGCGATGCTGCTCGCGCTCGGCTTCTCCCCGATGCAAAGCGCAGTGGTTGGGGTCGGCGTTGGAATCGCGACCGCGGGCGCGGGAGCGCTGATAGGCGCTCTGGTGGCCGCAGCCTGCACACCGAGGCATTTCGCCATGCCTTCCCTGATGGCCGATTTGGGCACGATCGAGCCCAGGTTTGATGGGTTTATCGCGGTAGTGGTGGTCGGTATGGCGCTGGCCGCTGTCGCGCTCGGCATGGCCCCCACCGCATGGTGGCTGCATAGACGCTCTGTCGCGGGCGCGCTGTCGGAGGAGGGACGGTGAAAAACTCCTCTGTCGCCGTTCGATCGGTAACGGACGACGCTGCTCAACCTGATCGCTGCACTGGACCGTCCCGATCGCGGCGAAATCATTGTCGGCGGATCGGAGATCACTGACCTGTCGCGCTCCGCTGCCGCGCTGTACCGCAATGAGCGCGTCGGGTTCATATTCCAGTCTTACAACTTGCTGCCGCAGCTCTCAGCTGTCGAAAACATCATTGTGCCGATGCTCCCGAAGCGCCGATCGGATCGCCGCCGCGCAATGGAGCTTCTCGACGCCGTCGGCCTCGGCGATCGAAGCGGTCACCGCCCTTCGGAATTGAGCGGCGGTGAGCAGCAGCGCGTCGCAATCGCCCGAGCTCTCGCCAACGACCCGGCGATCCTTCTCGCTGACGAGCCGACCGGCAATCTCGATGTCGACAATGCACGCAAGATCGCCGAGCTGCTATCGAGCACCTGTCGTGAGCGAGGCAAGAGCTTGATCCTTGTCACGCACGACCGGGAAATGATCCGCCCGGCAGACCGTGTCTTCGATATCCGAGCCGGATTTCTAACCACGATTGAGAGTGTGTCGGCCTCCGGATGAGGAGACGGAGGACCGAGCATCGGTTGACGTCTGAATCGCCGTCGATCCGTCGCCTCCGACCTCGGCTTGTGGACATGCTGGGGCGGCGGGCTTCACAGGCAACGGGCGTCCTTCAGGCCCTTTCAAGCAGTTCGGAACCGGAGATCAAAACGCGCGCCGCGGGGAGCTTGGTCGCTCACAGTTATGCTGGCGCCATGTGCCCTGACGATCTCCATAACGATCGCCAACCCCAGACCGGCACCTTCGGCACGAGCTCCCTTACCGCGCCAGAAGCGCTCGAAGATGTGCGGCCGATCCTCAGCCGGGATGCCCGGACCGCTGTCCGCGACGCTGATCGCGCCCTCCGGGTGGACCTCGACGACCACTTCGGTTCCCTGCGCCGTATGCGCGAGCGCGTTTTCAATAAGGTTTCGCAGCGCATCGGCAATTGCCACACCATTTCCGGTGACGACGACGGAGTGCTCGGCGCCGGTGAGCGCGATCGTCCGGCAGTCCAACAACGCCAGATGTGCCATCGAGCCGACTACCTCTTCGGCAAGCTGCCGCAGATCGACCGGTGCCGAGACGTCCATAGCTACCGAATCAAGACGGGCAACACAGAGCAGCTGCTCGACCAGCCGGTTCATCCGCCCGACCTCGTCCCTGAGCGCCGAAACTTGACCGTTGCCCTCGAGAGTGTCGAGGCGGGCAGTGATGATGGTCAGCGGCGTTCGCAGTTCATGCGCGGCATTGGCGGTAAACCGGCGCTGAATTACAAACCCTTGCTCCAACCGATCAAGCGCATGATTGACCGCGACGACGAGCGGGAGCGCCTCGGTCGGCACATTCGCCTCCGGCAGGCGCAGCGCGATCGATTCCGGCCCGATCGCGCTCGCCTGCGCCGATGCCGCCCGCAAGGGTAACAGGCTCCTGCGGACGCTGTACGCCGCGAGCAACAAGGCAACTGCGACAAAGGGCGGCACGTACCAGGCGATGTCGAAGACAAATTCCCGCAGGATGGAGTGAACCAGCGGATCACCGCCGGACGCTTCAGCAACCATTACCGATAACGGCCCGGCCGCGCTGTCGAGCCTGATGCTCACCCCCGAATAGTCCTGCGCCGAGGGCCCGAAGTTGCTGAGCCGGAAGTAGCTCGGTTCGGAATCTGCCGGCGGCCATCGGGCGACCATCGTACCGATCTCGGGCGTAGAAGCTTCGACGAGCCGCCCGTCCTTGTCCCGGATTGCGAACACCGATTGCTGAGCCGCCGCGAAGTAGGCCTGCTGCAGCGTCGCCGGGAGGTCAAGCCGCGGCTTCTGGCTCATCTCGTCCAGCGAGACATAGCGGGCGAGGTCCTCGGCGCGCAGCGCGAGCTCGCGATCGGCCACGGAGCCGGCGGTCAGCGCCGCGCTGTAAATGAGCCCACCCACCGCCAGGCAACTCGCTACGAAAAACAGGGCGGCAAGCTCGACAGTGAGCCGGAGCTGCAGCGACTTTATCCGACGGTTCATGCCGTCGTATCGGCAAGGATGTAGCCGACACCCCGGATGGTGTGGATCCCCAGGTTGGCGCCCCTCGCCTCCAGTTGACGCCGCAGGTGGTGGACATGGACCGGGATCGGGTTCGAGTCCGGCTCCTCGTCGATGCCGTAAAGCTTCTCCTCCAGCACGGCTTTAGGCACTATGCGCCCGAACCGCCGCATCATCTGCTCGAGGATCGCCAGCTCTCGGCGGGACAAGCGGACGGGGATCCCGCCAATCGTCAGCTCGCGCCCGATCGTGTCGAGACGGACATTGCCGGCTTCGAGGGTCATTCCCAGCACGCCACCGGGACGGCGCAGAAGCGCTTTGATCCGGGCAACGAGCTCGGTCATCGCGAAAGGTTTGGTCAGATAATCGTCGGCTCCGGCATTCAACCCCGCAA
>VAZT01000674.1 GCA_005884825.1 Alphaproteobacteria bacterium | reverse complement strand
ATCAACAGCATCACCGAGAATGTCAGGCTGGCGTCCCGCAAAATGGGTGATCGCACAGGCCTGAAAATCGCGGTATCCGCTGGGCCTGTAATGGAGGTGCCGTAAGCCTCGTCGATGCGCTTCTTCCAGCCGCTGCGGAGACTATTCCGCCGCGGCCCTCATACGCAGCTCCTCCGCCGCCGACAGGATCGGTTCGCCCTCGATCGAGCGCGACAAACTTCCGTCGATGCCGACGAGTGGCTTCCCGACCAAGGTCACGCGATAAAGCTGGCGGTCGAAGTCGGATTCGAAGATGTCTCGCGGTGCAAGATGCACGGTAGACCGGTTGTCCCAGAACGCGATGTCTCCCGCGTTCCACTTGAACCGCACGGTATATTCCGGCCGTGTTACGTGCTCCCACAGGATTTCGAGGATCTTCTGGCTTTCGCGGGGAGTCAGCCCGACGATCGATTTCAAGGGCTGACGTACAGCACGCGCTCGCCAGTCTCGGCATGCACGGTCACGAGCGGGTGTTCGCTTCGCAACACGCGGCCCTTCACGCTTTCGTTGTATTCGCTGCGCGCGCCGGCGGCCTCTCGGGGCATGAAGGCATGGATACCACGCAGCCTATCGACAAACCCGCGCATCGTCGGCGACAACCCGTTATACGCGGCGACAAGGTTGGTCCAGAACGTGTCGCCGCCATAGGGCGGTATCGTTACGCCGCGCAGGATTGAGGCGGCAGGCGGATTGACGGCCGCCGTAATGTCGGCGTGCCAGCCCGACCACGGCGTCACGGGCATAGCCTCGCGGTTCTCATTGGCGGTGCGGTTTTTGGCAACCGAATAGATTTCCGGGTGCCCGTCGACATAGCCGAAAACGGCATGGCCGATCGTCGGCTCGCCGAATTGCCGTGCCAATGCCACGTGCTGCGCGTGATCAAGATGCTGATCCCGGAAAAAGACGACTTTCCATTTCAGAAAGGCCGCACGGACATCGCGCAACTGATTGAACGGCAGCGGTTTGGTGAGATCGACCCCGCGGATTTCCGCCCCGATATGCAGCGTGAGCGGTACGACATTGATGGTGCTTGTGGAATCGGCGCCACTGTTCTGGCCACGAGATGACGTCATTCGTTGCCTCCCTTACCGTACGATATGGAAACGGTGGCCCGCACCGTTTAACCTGTCAATTGCCGCCGCGAAGGGCGGGAGAACCAGCAACAAGGCAGGCCGCCATGACCGACCTTCCAAAACATGTTGATATTCACGAGGAGGGCCCGCGTGAGGGCTTCCAGATCGAGCCCGGCCCGGTCAGCACGGCCGAAAAGGTCAAGCTGATCGAGGCGCTCGCCGAGACCGGGCTGCATCACATCCAGGCGGCCTCGTTTGTCAGCCCGAAGATCGTCCCCGGCTGGTCGGATGCCGAGGACGTCGTCGCTGGCTTCACCCCCAAAGAAGGGGTGCACTATACCGGGTTGTGGTTCAACGCGGCCGGGCTCGAGCGCGCACTTAAATTCCGCAACAAGCTGACAATCACCGGCTCGATCTCGCTGACCGCGTCGGAGGGCTTCACGCAGAAAAACCTGCACCGCAGTCACGCCGAGAATGTCGCGGCGATGAAAAAGCAGACCGCGCTGCATCTCGAAAACGGCGTCGAGGTGCCGCGCATCGGCGTCATGGCCGCGTTCGGCTGCAACTATCAGGGCGACATCGCGCCGGCGCAGGTGATCTCGACCTTGGAAGACGGGCTAGCGATCGCCGAGGAAGCCGGCGCCGACATCAAGTATTTCTCGCTCGCCGACACGAT
>VAZT01000293.1 GCA_005884825.1 Alphaproteobacteria bacterium | reverse complement strand
ACCGGCACTCGCGGGGCTACACGCCTGAATGGGTTGGCATGGCGGACTACAAGGGACAGATCGTGCACCCGCAGAATTGGCCGGAGGATCTCGATTACGCAGCCAAGAAAATTGTCGTTATCGGCTCGGGCGCCACCGCGGCGACGCTTATTCCGGCGATCGCGCCCGAATGTGGCCATGTCACGATGCTGCAGCGCTCGCCGACCTATTTCAGGACGGGCCGCAATGCGGTCGAGATCGCAGACGAGTTGCGCGAACTGGACATCGACGAGACATGGATCCACGAGATCGTGCGCAAGAAGATCCTGCACGATCAGGCCGTCTTTACCGACCGCTCATTCACCGAACCGGAGGCCGTCAAACAGGAACTGCTCGCGGCGGTTCGTGCCTATCTGGGCCCCGATTACGACATAGAAACGCATTTCACGCCGAAATATCGGCCGTGGCGCCAGCGCATCGCCTTCATTCCCGATGGCGACTTTTTGGAGGCGATCCGCGCCGGCAAGGCATCGGTCGTCACTGACGAGATCGAGAAGTTTACAGAGGGCGGTATCCTCCTCCGGTCCGGCAGGATCCTCGAAGCCGACATCATCGTCACGGCCACCGGCTTCAATCTCAACGTGCTCGGCGACATCAACTTCGTCATCGACGAAAAGCCCCTCGTCTTCGCCGATACGGTTACCTATCGCGGCATGATGTTTACGGGCGTGCCGAACATGGCGTGGGTCTTCGGGTACTTTCGAGCCAGCTGGACGCTGCGGGCGGACCTCGTCGCTGACTTTGTCTGCCGGCTGCTCAATCACATGAAGGAAAAGGGCGCTCGGAAGGTCACGCCGAGGCTTCGACCCGAGGACAAGGATATGCCATTGCTGCCTTGGATCGATCCCGAGAACTTCAATCCCGGCTATATGATGCGCAGCATGCACCTGTTGCCGAAGCGGGGCGACAAGCCCGAATGGCAGCACACTCAAGACTATTGGACCGAGAAGGATCAGTTTCCGGCCGCCGACCTCGACGACGGTTGCTTTGCCTACGAGTGAGTCGACGACAGCGCTTTCGGGGGCATTCTGGGCCAGGTATGGCTCACGGTTCGACCCGCGGCACTGCCGGCAGTCCGCGCAAGATCAGGTTTGCGGCAAACGCCGCGGCGCCGTCGATGTCGAGCGGCTGCCGCGCCAGCATTCGCTCGCCGATCTCACGGGCGACGCCGATCACCGCGGCGGTCAGGTACTCGACATCGACGCGCAACCCCGGATCGCGCTGCATCACGAACTCGATTGACGAGCGGAGCTCGTCGAACACCGCCGCCGCTGCCGGGGTCTGGATCCGGACGCGCGGATAGCGCTCGGCCAGCTGCCGAGTGGTGTGCAGCGCCAGCTGCTCGTCGACGATGAATTGAAAATAAACCCGGATGATGCCGATCAAATACCCGGCAAAATCGGTCGCCCCTTCGCGTTGCGCCCGCAGAATAGGCCGCAAGCGTTCGGCCGCATCCGAGGCGATTGCGCGCGCGATCTCTTCCTTGGACCGGTAGTAATTGTAGAATGTGCCCGAAGCGAGCCCGGTGCGGCCGATGATGTCGCGCACGCTCGCGGCTTCATAACCGATCTCGGCGAAAACCTCGCGCGCAGCGGTGAGGATCGCGCGCCGATTCTCGAGCTTGTTCTGGGCCCGCTTGCCGCTGCCCGCAGCGCCGGCGCCGGGATTTTCCCCCCGCGGGGTCGAATGAGCCAAGATCTAGCCGGACGGCGGTGCCACGGCGAGGAGTTCGTCGAGGCGGGCGCGCAGCGACAAGAGGTCGCGCCAGGCTTCGCGTTTGCGCTCCGGGGTGCGCAGCAGAAAGGACGGGTGGAACATTGGCAATGTCGGAACTGGTTGGTCGAGGCCGGGGACGGCGAGCTCGAACCACCGGCCGCGCAGCCGCGTGATGCCCTGGCTTTGCGCCAACAAGGCGCCGGCGGCGGTGCCGCCGGAGAGCACCAGCACCTTGGGGCGCACCAAAGCAATGAGGCGGAACACGAAAGGCAGACAAGAGGCGATTTCCGCCGCCGTCGGCGTGCGGTTGCCGGGCGGGCGCCAGTAAATGACGTTGGTGATCAAGACGCCGCTGCGGTCGAGGCCGATCGCCGCCAGCATGCGGTCGAGCAGTTGGCCGGCGCGACCGACAAACGGGCGGCCGATCCGGTCCTCGTCGGCGCCGGGGGCCTCGCCGACGATCATGACGGGGGCCGCCGGGTTGCCGTCGATGAACACCGTGTTCGTCGCCGTGCGCTTCAGCGGGCAACCCTCAAACCCGGCGACCAGCGCCGCCAGCGCCTCGACGCTGTCGGCGCCGGACGCGAGCCGGCGTGCCGATTGGGCGGCCTCTCCCAGAGGTTCGGTCAGCGCGGGAGGCGCGGCGGCCGGAACGGGGCGGGGGGATTGGCCACCAATCGGCGCGGGGAGCCGTATGCTCGCCGGGGGCGGCGCAAGCCGGTCCGCAGCTTCGAATGCGATTGCCTCGTCGGCCCCCATCTCGACATACCAGCGCAGCAGAGCGAGCGCCGCCTCGCGATCATCGGCATTCATCGGGCCAGTCTCTCATCGTAGCCGAGCAGCGCACTCCCGTTTCGATGCAGATCCTCTATAGTCGCTCCGGAGCGATCGGCGGAAGAGCGATGGGCGAGGAGCGGGCGCCGCGCGAGCGGATGGAGTACGACGTCGTGATCGTCGGGGCCGGGCCGTCAGGCCTCGCTGCGGCGATCCGACTGAAGCAGCTCGCCGCGGCCGGCGAAGGTGAGCTCGGCGTATGCGTCGTCGAGAAGGGCTCCGAGGTCGGCGCCCACATCCTGTCCGGGGCGGTGTTCGAGCCGCGGGTATTGGGCGAGCTGATCCCGGACTGGCGCGAACAAGGCGCCCCGCTCGCCACTCCGGCGACGGAAGACCGCTTCCTGTTGCTGACGAAAACCCGTTCGCTGCGCCTGCCGACGCCGCCGCAAATGGCGAATCACGGCAATTACATCATCAGCCTCGGCAATCTCTGCCGCTGGCTGGCGCAGCAGGCCGAAGCGCTGGGCGTCGAGATCTATCCGGGGTTCGCCGCGGCCGAAGTGCTTTACGACTCCGCCGGCCGCGTGCAGGGGGTGGCGACCGGCGATGTGGGGATCGGCAAGGATGGCCGGCCGACCGACCGTTACCAGCCCGGGGTCGAACTGATCGGCCGCGAGACATTGTTCGCCGAAGGCTGCCGCGGCTCGCTGACCAAGACATTGATGCAGCGCTTCCGATTGCGCGACGGCGTCGACCCGCAGACCTACGCAATCGGCATCAAGGAGTTGTGGGAAGTCGCGCCCGACCGGCACCAGCCCGGACTTGTCGTTCACACGATCGGCTGGCCGCTCGACACGGCGACCTATGGCGGCTCTTTCCTGTACCACTTGGAAGACCGGCAGGTGGCGGTCGGGTTCGTCATCGGGCTCGACTACAAGAACCCGTTTCTGAACACGTTCGAGGAGTTCCAGCGCTTCAAGACGCACCCGGCGATCCGCGCTTTTTTCGAGGGCGGCAGACGGATCGCCTATGGCGCGCGGGCGCTCAACGAGGGCGGCTTTCAATCGATTCCGCGGCTCGATTTCCCGGGCGGCGCGCTGATCGGGGACGCTGCCGGATTTCTCAACGTGCCGAAGATCAAGGGCAGCCATACCGCGATGAAGTCGGGGATGATCGCGGCCGAGACCATCTTTCGCCGATTGTCTGGAGACGAGCGCGCCGAGGTCCGAGCCGCCCTCGAACAGAGCTGGGTATGGGAGGAATTGCGGGCGGTACGCAACATCAGGCCGAGCTTCCGCTGGGGTCTATGGGGCGGGTTGGCCTATTCGGCGCTCGACACCTACCTGTTCCGCGGCCATGCGCCGTGGACGTTTCACCACCACCCGGACCACGAGCAGCTGACCAGAGCCAGCGAGGCGCAACGAATCGAATACCCGAGGCCCGACGGCAAAATCACCTTCGATCGGCTCTCCTCGGTCTTCATTTCGAACACCAACCACGAGGAAGATCAGCCGCCGCATTTGCGGCTGCGCGACCCGGAGAAGGCGATCGCGGTCAATTATCGGCTCTACGATTCTCCCGAACAGCGCTATTGTCCGGCCGGCGTCTATGAGATCGTCGAAGAGGCCGGTGCGAACGCGCCCTATTTACAGATAAACGCGCAGAATTGCGTACACTGCAAGACCTGCGACATAAAAGATCCGGAGCAGAACATCGATTGGGTTGTGCCGGAGGGAGGCGGGGGACCCAATTATCCGAACATGTGATACAAGTGAACGGGCAGAGAATACATGCGGAAATCAGTGATCGACGTTTGCCGGATTTGGGGTGCTGCGGGGTTTTTGCTTGCCGGTCTTGCCGCCGGTGCGAGCGAGGCGGCGCCGACTCCGGATAAGCCCGAAACCGTCGTCGAAGCGCCGTTCGGCGCTTACCTGGCGGGCCGCCACGCGCAGCACATGCGCGATTACCAGTCGGCCGTCAGGTGGTTCGAGGACGCGCTGAGAGCCGACCCGGAATCGCCGGAGCTGATCACGCGCACCTTCCTGATGGACGCGAGCGTCGGACGGTTCGATCGAGCTCAGGCGCTTGCCGAGAGCGAGCTCAAACTCGATGCGACCGATGCAATGGCCGAGCTCGTCCTGCTGGTCGAGCGGGTCAAGGCCGGCGACAAGACCGGCGCGGCCGCCCTTGCCGACGCACTTCCCCAGGAGGGAGTGCACCGGTTTGTCCGCCCGCTGGCCCGGGCATGGACGCGCATGGCGCTCGGCGATGTCGCGGGCGCCGACGAGGCGCTGCAGGCGTTTGAAAAATTCAATGGCTTTGCGCCGCTCAAATTCTACCAGCTGGGTATTCTCTATGATTTTGCCGGCGACGCCGAGCGGGCCGCGGACAACTTCAAGCAAGCTCTCGAGGCGAGCGGCCAGCTCAACTGGCGGTTGAGCGACTCGCTAGCAAATTTCTACCGGCGTCATGGCCGGGATGACGAGGCGCAAGCGCTTTACCAACGCTTCGTCAGGGACAATGCAGGAAGCGAGCTCGCGGAATCGGTGCTCGCCCGCCGGCCCGCCGGCGTTCCGCCGCCGTTGATCGGCTCGGCCGAGGACGGCTTGGCGGAGGCGCTTTTCGACCTTGCGAGTGTTGTAAATCAGCCCGAGACACTCGATCTGGCGCTGCTCTATTCGCGCTGCGCGCTCGAACTGCGCCCGCACATGGTGCTCGCCCAACTGCTGCTCGCGGACGTGCTGAGCGCTCAGAACAAACCGGAACTGAGCCTTGCGACCCTTGCCGAGATTCCGCAGAGCTCGCCTTACTGGTGGTCGGCTCGGCTGCGCATCGCAGCGAACCTCGAATTGCTGGATCGCATGGACGAAGCAATCGACCAGCTCAAAGAAATGGCGGCCGAAGAACCGACGCGCGCCGGGGCGGACATGCAGTTGGGAGACCTGCTGCGCGGCAAGAAGCGGTTTACCGAGGCGGTGGATGCCTATGACGAAGCCATCCGGCGCTTCGAAGCCGCCGGGATGCCGGAGCGCTGGTCGCTCTATTATAGCCGAGGCATCGCGCTCGAGCGCTCGGGACAGTGGCAGCGAGCCGAGGCCGACCTCCGGCACGCTCTGGAATTGAAGCCCGACCAGCCGCTGGTGCTGAACTATCTCGGCTATTCCTGGATCGACCGCGGTGAGAACCTGCAGCGCGGTCTGCAGATGATCCAGAAGGCGGTCGAGCTGCGGCCCGAAGACGGCTATATCGTCGACAGCCTCGGTTGGGCGCATTACCGGCTCGGCGATTATCCGAGCGCGGTTCAATATCTCGAAAAGGCGATCGAGCTGGTGCCCGAGGACCCGACGATCAACGACCATCTGGGTGACGCATACTGGCAGAGCGGGCGGCCGTTCGAGGCCCGTTACCAATGGCGGCGGGCCCTGCAATTCGGGCCGCAGGACGATGAGATCAAGCCGATCCAGGCCAAGCTCGACGGCGGCAGCGTGCCCACTGCCGGGGCGGCACGCGGCGGCTGAGCGGGAATGGCGGTTACGGCCTTTGCGCCGGCAAAGGTCAACCTCTATTTGCATGTAACCGGCCGGCGGGACGACGGTTATCACCTGCTCGAGAGCCTCGTCGCGTTTGTCGATATCGGCGATCGCCTGACGGCCGAGCCGGCGGCGTCCCTGTCGCTGACCGTCGACGGGCCCGAGGCTGCCGACCTCGTCGCGATCGGAGACGACAATCTCGTGCTGCGCGCTGCCCGCCTGCTGGCCGAGCGGGCCGGGATCACCGCCGGTGCCGCCCTGCACCTGGACAAGCATTTGCCGATCGCCGCCGGGATCGGCGGCGGGTCGAGCGATGCCGCGGCGGCGCTCCTCGCGCTTAGCCGGCTGTGGCGGACATCGCTGGAGGACGAGGCGCTTTGCAATCTCGGCGCCAGGCTCGGCGCCGATATCCCCGCCTGTCTTTATCGGCGCCCCGTGTGGGTCGGGGGGATCGGTGAGCGCCTCGAGGCGGCCGGGCCGCTGCCGGAAGCCGGCGTTCTGCTCGTCAATCCGCGCAAAGCGCTGCCGACCGCCGCGGTATTCGCCGCCCGGCGCGGCCCGTTCGGCGATGTCGGACGGTTCGCGCCGATGCCAGGCGAAGCCCCGGCCCTTGCCCGTGCACTGATGCCGTGCCGCAATGATTTGACGGAAGCCGCGATCGATCTCGTGCCGGAGATCGCGACGGTTCTGGCC
>VAZT01000673.1 GCA_005884825.1 Alphaproteobacteria bacterium | reverse complement strand
AATCGGCAAGAACTGTGCTGGCCGCGTTGGCACACGAATACGGCCATGTCCTCTGGTACGTCACTTATGTGCCAATGCCCGGCGGCCCAGCGCACTTCGAGAACTTTTGCAGTGATGGTACGAGCAACTTCTACACTGGTCCCCTTGGCTCATGGGTGAATACGGTCGGCGAGCCGCCACCCAGTATGTCACCGCCGAGCCGGTGGCGCTTTTTTGGCGACGTAGCGGGCACGCACAAAACTGGCGATGACCTCGATGGCCTCTTGGCGTCGATACCGCCCCGAAACATTCAAGCTGTTTGTGCTGCGGAAGGCGGCCGCGCCATTGCAATCGCTCCCGATCGACATTCCAATCGGCGCGGGGCGCGCCACCGAGGATATCCCCGCGACCTGCTCGTCGCGGCCGGCATTGCAGCGAAAACTCGCGTGCTTCCAGAGTTCCTTGTGCGGCGATCCGGCGGCGGATCCGTGCGGTTTTACGTGTGCTGTTAGGCCCTAATCGATTGTCGAGTCGACGCGCCGCCGCGCGGCTTGCCATGCGACGGTTTCGGCCAGCTCATAGGTGACCCGCATTGGTTGAAGGTCCTCGCTGAGTCGGACGCGGATCGAGCCAACCATTGCTTCGGCGTCGCGGCGTTTCTGGTCGATGCGGCCCCGCGGCAACCAGGCGGTGAAATCGCGCAACGGGGCCGCGGCTAAGCCGGAGAGGGCGGCGCGCTGCAATACGGAGTCGTAACAGCGCTCTTTATAGAATAGCGCCTTCGCGATCTCGGTGAGTTGCGCCGCGAGTTCCGGCATGAGAATGCCTCGGCGCTCCGCCTCGGAGACGGTCGCGCGGATGTTGACCATAGCTTCGGTCAATGCCGGATAGCCGAGCTCCTCCGGGCCATGCAATACGGCGACCTCGTCATCGTCCTCGAGTATTCCGTCACGGAAGGCTTCGTAGATCCGGCCGATGCCGTTCATCCCGAATGAATCGAGCTCGGCGGCGCGCAGCGCTCCGGTGCTGGCGGCGCCGAAAATATGAATACCTTCCGCCATCGCCCACAGCACTTCTTTGTGCCAGACCGTCGGCACCACCTCGAAATAGCCGTCCACGATGCCGATGATGGCTGGCCTGGTCAGCGCCGCGCGATAGACATCGCCCTGCCGCACCGGCGGCCGCCAATCGATGCGGGGATCGGAAACCGGCCGAGCGTGCGGCGGCAGCGTCGGCCCTGCGAAGATGATCGCCCTCATCGGCCGGCGATTGCTTGCGCACGTCGGCCAGGCCGGTAATTCGGATGATGCGGATCCCATTCGAGTCCGGGAATGACCAGCCGAACGACCGGAATGTCAAATTCCGGCCGGGTCAGATTGATCGCGATGGCGCGCTCGATCCCGGCAACACGCAGTCGATTGAGCGCCCAGCCCAAATCCACCGTCAGGTCGTCCGAAATAAAGCTCGGGATAATATCCAACAGCGTCGGCTCGGCTTCCATGGCTAGCGCATCGAGCAGCGCATCCCCGATTTCATCTTCTGAAGACTCTTCATATTCTGCGGGTGAGAGATCGTCGCGAATACCGGCAATATAGGTCAGGCGCGTCTGCGCCGCTTCGGTCAGCGCCCGGTTCAGTGCAACGATACGATCCGCATGACAGCCCGATCCATGGAAGCGGCGTAATTTCCGCGGATCCCCGGCGGATTGGTCTCGGATTTCGCAGAGGAATGTTGCCATGCCGAGGTCGGTCGTCACGTTCCATACTCGCACGGGGATATCCGCGCTCGCGTATCGGCCGAGCAGTGCACGGCAATCCAGATCGTCGATCGAGGAGAGATCGAGCAAGCATTGAGCGCGCGCGTGCATCGACTGCGCAACCCACAGCGCCACCGCGTCGCGTTCGACGAGCTCGTAAATCGCCGCGTTGATCGCCTCGACCAGATGATTGCCCGAAGCCAGCCCATTCGTGCCGGCGAGAAAAAAGCCATCCGGCTGCGGTTCGGCATAGTCGGTATGAACGATCTCGGCCGGAATCCAGCACGCCTCCCGGCCCAGCAAGTCATAGCCTTCAATCCAAACGATCGCCTCGTCGGGATCGAACGGCCGGGTAGCGGGGCACAGGGTCCTGGGATCGACGGCGCGTTCGCTGTCCGCCAGGCTGCGGTAGGTCGCGCGTTGAGAGGGCCCGATCTCTTCGGCGTGAAAGCTCTCGCACGCTTCCATCAGTGCCGAGGCCATCGCCTGCGCGAGATCGAGCCCCTTGCCTTGCGACACCGATACCGACCGTGAATTCGGGCGCACCGCGATCGCGACCGGAATGCCGATACGGTCGAGCCCTGTAATGTTGCCGAGCCGGGTGAGCCCCATGCGCGCCATATACGGACGCACGCGGGCAAGCGTTTCGCGGGGATCAGCGACCCGATGCGTCCCGCGCCGGAACCGCTTGGGCTGCGGCTGCTCTGCGGCGCAAGCAATATGGCTCGCGCCAAAGGACCACAAACGAGTTCTCAGCAACCTGATTTGCGGACGCTTACCGCTAGGCGGACCGTATCAGTTCTGTTTTTCGGTGCCGGCCACCTTGGCCTTGTCGGCATTGCCGGCTTGGCTCGAAGACTTTCCCGCCGGGTTGCTGGTGCCCTGGCGCGAATTATGGGTGG
>VAZT01000672.1 GCA_005884825.1 Alphaproteobacteria bacterium | reverse complement strand
CGATCACGGCAGGCGGCTTGCTGGCCCTCATCGAGGGCGCCTGGCGCGCGGTGCCGGGCATCGAGGAGCTTCCGGTGGCCGAGACTTGGGTAGGCTTTCGTCCCGGTTCGCGAGACGACGCCCCGATGCTGGGGCCGAGCGGGATCGATGGGCTGGTCATCGCAACCGGACATCATCGCAACGGAATTCTGCTGACGCCGCTGACGGCCGAGGCGATGAGCGCCTTCGTATTGACAGGCCATTTGCCCGAGGCGGTTCGGCCGTTCACCCCCGAGCGATTCAGCGATAACGGCCGCCGCTTTGGCACAACTATCGGGTACGGCATCGCCGCGGAGGTCCGATAATGCGGCTCAAGGTCAATGGAGTTGAGGAGGAGCTCGCGGTGACGACTGTGAGTGAGCTGCTGGCATACCGCGGCGTCGATCCCGTCGCCCGGTTTGTCGCCGTTGCTGTCAACGGCTCCGTAGTCCGCCGTTTCGAGTGGCCGTCCAAACCTCTCGGACCCGGCGACGATGTCGAGATAGTCCGCCCGTTTTCCGGCGGCTGAGGCCGGCTCCAAGCAAAGAGAATTTCAAGCAGGACAATTCCTATGACCGACCCGCTTACCATTGCCGGCGCCTCGCTCTCCTCCCGGCTGATCGTCGGCACGGCTCGTTATCCGAACCAGCAGGTGATGCTCGATTGCCTCGAAGCGAGCGGCGCGGAATTGGTCACCGCCTCGATCCGCCGGATCAGCCTGGAGGGCTATGCCGAGAGCCTGGTGGACGTTCTCGGCGGCAGATACCGGCTGTTGCCGAACACCGCCGGATGCGTTACCGCACGGGACGCCATTCTGACAGCCGAGCTGGCACGCGAAGCTCTCGAAACGAATTGGGTGAAGCTCGAATTGATCGGCGACCGCGAGCTCCTTTACCCCGATGTCGAGCAGCTCGTTCATGCCGCCGATGAGCTCGTCCGTAAAGGCTTTACGGTGCTCCCCTATTGCAACGAAGACCCGGTTACCTGCCAAAAACTAGCCGATGTCGGATGCGCGGCGGTGATGCCGCTCGGGTCGCTGATCGGTTCGGGCATGGGTATTGCCAATCCGACAGCAATCGAACTGATCTGCTCGCGCAGCCCGGTCCCGGTGGTGCTGGACGCCGGCATCGGGACTGCTTCGGATGCAGCCTTTGCGATGGAGCTCGGATGCGACGCGGTGATGGTCGACACTGCTATTGCCCAATCCCGTGATCCGCGCCGGATGGCCGCCGCGATGCGCGCCGCGGTGGAAGCCGGACGGCTCGCACGGCTGGCCGGCCGCATACCGAAGCGCCGTTTTGCCGAACCGTCGAGCCCGCAGCTCGGCCTCGTCGGCTCCTGAGCGGATGGACGCCCCGCGGGGCGTCCATCCTGTCGGCGGGTCCTCGGCATGATCTTTGCCGTCCCGCTGTCTGACGACAATCCGACCGTCAACCCGCCGATCCTCACCTATTTCCTGATCGGCGCGTGCGTCGGGTCGTTCCTATGGCAGCTCGGTCACAACGAGCGATTCATCCTTTACGCCTACGGCATGATCCCGGCCGAGCTGTTCGGGCTCTGGCATCCGCCGCGGAATTACCAGGTCTTGGCGCCCTGGGTGACGGTGCTGACCAGCATGTTTCTCCATGGCGGCTGGTTCCATCTTCTCGGCAACATGCTTTATTTGTGGATTTTCGGAAATAACGTGGAGGATGTGCTCGGGCGCGGGCGCTATCTGCTCCTTTATCTGACCTGCGGCATCGTGGCGGCGCTCTCCCAAGCGTTCTCGAACCCGACTTCGCACATTCCGATGGTCGGAGCGAGCGGTGCCATCGCCGGGGTCCTTGGCGCCTATCTCCTGCTCCACCCCGGCGCGAATGTGCGCTGCTTTGTCTGGATCGTGATTTTCTTTCGCATCGTCAACGTACCGGCCTGGGCGATGCTCGGCCTTTGGTTCACGATGCAATTGGTAAGCGGCCTGATGGCCGCCCCCGGCCGGCCGGGAGTGGCGTTCTGGGCGCATGTCGGCGGCTTCGTCACCGGACGGACCTCGTATCGCGGCTCGGTGCCGCAAGCCGGCCGCCGGCCGCGCAGCCCCTGGGAATGAGGTTAAGCTAGAGCATCCGCTGCAAACACCCAGCAGTGGCGCGCCCTCAAGTACCGGTGCGCCGTAATGGTGACTTCTCGGCTTGTGCATGGCGCCACGTCGCCAGCTCGTCCCAACTGTCGGCTTCCATGAATTGGGCCCAGCGGCGGTAGAGGTTGCGCATCGGTTCCTCGCTCGACTGGGCTTTTGTGATGTCGATCACCCGGCCCGGGACGCGCAGCCCGTCCCATTCGAAATTCTCCTCGGCAGTGCCGAGCCCCATCTCATAGGAGTAGGGGTAGCGGCGGGCGATGGTCCCACGGCTCGCCTGGTGCGCGTAGTTCCAGTTCTCCATGTCGTCCTGCTCGGTCATCCCCGCCGGACCGGAGTAGCGGATGTAATAGTCGCGCAAGAAATCTTTGACTTCCTGCGGCGCCTCGCGGTCGACGAGGAACCAGCGCCATACCTCGGTTTGATGCGCACCGCGCGGATGCCAGACCGCGATCGTGCGCGGCTGACGCGGCAACAACGCGACATTGGGGAAGATTTCACCAGGAGCGCCGAGCAAGCGCGCCTCCTCACCGCGGGTCCGCCGCCGCTCTTCTTCGCAGTGGCGGAAATATTCGGAGACAACCGGCGAGTGCTGGTAGGTCGGCGGCGGCGGGCGATCCTTGGGCAATACATAGACGATCGTCTGATGGCCGCGGTCCGGTATTGCAACATGCAGCTTCCGGCCGAGCAGTAACTCGGTCATGTCGCGGCGCCCTGCGCCGCTGGGGCCGATCCCTGCGAGATCGACCGAGCGGTGGCTGATGTTGTGATAGCTGTCGCCGCTGAAGTTCTCCGCCGGGAACTTCCAGTTGCACGGGATCAGCCATTTCTGGACGCCGCCGAGCACCTCGGCCTGGCCCTCGCGGCCGTCCCGCCCGTCGAGGATCAGATCGAGAAAGGTCGCGAACTCGCCGAGATATTCGTGGAAGGGCGGCGCGGCGGCATCCCAATTCGCCCAGACCGAGCCCTTGTGATTGCACGATTGCGCGACCTCGACGAGCCCCCATTGCGAGCGGTCGAGTTGTGAGTGATAGGCCTCGCGGAAATAGGGGACGCCGACGAGCCGGCCGTCGGTCGAATAGCTCCACCCGTGATAGGGGCACGTGAACACGGCCGTGCTGCCCTCATCATAGCGGCACACCTTCATCCCGCGGTGGCGGCATGAATTGAGGAACACGTGGATCTGCCCCGCCCGGTCGCGGCACAGGATCACCGATTCCTTCCAATTCCTCGCGGTAGATCTCGTCATTGACAAAGATCTCGCGGCTGACCTGCCCCGCCGCCACATCGACGAGACCGCCGCGATATCCCGCCGTCCGTTCGCTCGCCATCTCCCCCTCCTCGGAGTCTGGCTTAATTATGCACCTCTTCGACGCGATGTCACCATGCCTCGCAACCGGTCGGCGATTGGCGCGCCCCCGCCGACGGCACCGCCAGGATCTGGCTCGAATAGCTCGACGCCGCCGTCCCCGACAGCGAACAACCCGGCCGCCGCTGATCTCGCTGTTAAATACAGCGAAATAACAGTCAGCACGAAAAGTCTGCTGCGGAAATCATCGTTTTTTGCCCAAGGCCGCGGCCAAAAACAGCAATGTGCGGTTTTTGTTGATAAGTGCCCATACATCCAAAAATAAACCTAAATTTCA
>VAZT01000671.1 GCA_005884825.1 Alphaproteobacteria bacterium | reverse complement strand
CAGCACAGCTGAGAGGCGGACCGGTTGGACGCGCTGCCCTTCGGTCCCCTCCTGACGGACCGCACCGCCCATCTCTGCGTCGACATGCAGAATGTATTCGCCGAAGAGACCCCCTGGCATACACCCTGGATGGCACGGGTGCTTCCAGTCGTGGCCCGCATTGCCGAGCGTCACCCGTCGCGGACGATCTTTACCCGCTTCATCCCGCCATGCCGGCCAGACCAGATGCCGGGCAGCTGGCAGCGCTATTACGAGCGCTGGAGAGGGCTGACATTGGAGCGGATCGACCCGCGGCTGATCGAGCTGGTCCCGCCATTGGCGGCCCTCGCCCCTCCCGCCGAGGTGATCGACAAGAGGGTGTATTCGCCATTTTCCGAGCCGCAATTGAGCGCCCTTTTGCGCCGGCGTGGGATCGAGAGCCTGGTCATTACCGGAGCCGAGACCGATGTCTGCGTGCTCGCCGCCGTTCTCGACGCTGTCGACCTCGGCTACCGCGTCGTGCTCGCGACCGATGCGCTGTGCAGCTCGTCGGACGCCACGCACGATGCGTTGCTAACCCTTTACCACAACCGTTTCAGTCAGCAGATCGAGACCGCCCGCAGCGAGACGATCCTCGCGTGCTGGGATTGAAGATCGGGATTGATTATGCTTGCGCCGGCCCGACTGTATCGGCCATCCGCGCGCCGCGCTTTCCTAGCGGCTTGGGCTGGCCGGCGGTCGTTTCGCGCGCGGTCTGATGTTCCATCTCCGCGTCGAGCTTGGCGCCGACCAGAACGACAATGATCGAGATCCAGATCCACGTCATGAAGCCGATGATCGCGCCGAGCGACCCATAGGTCTTGTTGTAGCTGCCGAAATTCGCGACGTACCACGAGAACAGAACCGAAGCGGCAATCCACACTACCGTGGCAAAGGCACTGCCCCAGGTGATCCAACGCCACCGCGCCTCGGCGCGGCTCGGGCCGTACCTGTAGAGCGCCGCCAGCGCCAACGCGGTGAGCACGAAAAGTATTGGCCACCGCGCGAGCTTGACGAGCAGGTCCGTTCCGCCCGGGAGTGGGATGAAGTTCAACACCACCGGTAAAAGCACGACCACCGCGATTGTCAAAAGAATGAAAACAACGGAGGCCAACGTAAAGCTGAGCGTGGTCAAATAAAATCTGAACAATCCCCGCTTCTCCTTTTCTCCGTAAACGATGTTCAAAGCATCGAAGATTGCGCTGACCCCGGAATTGGTGGTCCACAACGAGACAGCAAGGCTGACGAGAAAGCCGAGGCCGAGTGTCGTCCCGCCGTTTGAAGCGAGCCGGGTCATCTCCTCACGAAGCACGTCGAGCGCACCGCTCGGCGCGACGTTGGCCAATGTGTCGAGGTGACCGGCAATGTCTGCGGGATTGGCGAAGAGCCCATATATGGAAAACAGAGCCGCTATGCCGGGAAAAATCGACAGCAGGAGATAAAAGGTCACCCCCGCTGCGACCAACAGGATGCGGTCTTCCGAAATACCGTGAAAGACCCGCATAAGAATGTCCTTCCATCCCTGGGCCGGGATCTCCGAGGGTGTGTCGGCGGATCGGCCGCGGCCGGCTTCCGGCCCTACGCGATCCCCGGGCCGGTCTGTCTTCTCGCCAGCCCGGCCCGTCTCCTCGCCGGCCTGACGCTGGCGGAAACTCACGGCGAGCAGCAGCGCGGCAAACGCGACCGCCCACCAGGGAGCGTTCTCCGCCCGGCCAATCGGAACATCTGTACGCAAATCAGTGGTGCTCATGGGCGCGGTCCATGCGAGAAGTGGCTCGGCCAGGATAGGCTTGCCGCTCGAGCAACTCGCTCAATTTGTCGGCTGAGCGGGTCATCATCCCGATTGCAACTACAACCATGAGTCTTGCCGCTGAGTTCCGCTATCGGCGGGCAGCCGGCGTTACTGTTGGCGAGGAATGGCCGAGGTCTGGGTGCCGGGCCAATTCATGATCGGGACGCTGCTGATGCTGTTTTTTGGGCTGCCCTCGATGACGCGGTCGCTGTAGGCCACGTATACCAGCACATTGCGCTGGCGATCGAGGAACCGGACGACTTGCAGCGTCTTGAAGACAAGACTGCGCCGCTCGTCGAAAACCCGCTCCCCGTCTTTCAGTTCGCCGGTGATTTTGATCGGCCCGACCTGGCGACAGGCGATGCTGGCATCGCTGGTGTCCTCCGCGACACCCAATCCACCCTTCAACCCTCCGGTTTGGGCCCGGCTGAGGTGGCAGGCGGCTGAAGATCCACCATCCGAACATAAGAACGATTGCCAGCACGCTGGCGCCGACGATCAAACTCAATTTTCTCATCTCGCGCTTGCCTCAAGGAGAACATCCTCACAGGTCCTTGATCCCATCGGGAACACCGCATGTTCATGACGTAACCGGTTTCTATGTAAGGAGCAAATGAACCAATCGGCGGGTGATATGTTAGGGTGCATAGTGCGAGGGAGGGTTATGCACGACATCGTCCAGACACTCGAAGGCACTTACGGCCTCGACCGCCAAAGCGTCCCGTACGGGCAATGGCGGCGCGGGCTGCGCAGCACGATCCATTTCCTGTCGTATCATTTCGTCCTGAAACGCCACACCACGCGGTGCACGCGGGCGGCCGGGTTCCGGATGGTCGTGCGGCCAACGGTATTTCATCCGCGTTATTTCATCACCAGCGAGTTTTTTGCGTCATTCATCGGACGGCTCGATCTGACGGGCAAGCGAGTGGCAGATGTGGGCACGGGATCGGGCATTCTCGCGCTCGCCGCAGCCCGGGCGGGCGCCGCAAAGGTCACCGCAATAGACGTAAACCCCAACGCCGCGCTTTCCGCGGCCGAAAACGCCCGCGCCAACGGGTTTGAGAACCGTGTCACGGCAATGTGCTCGGACCTCCTTTCCGCGCTGGCGCCCAGCGTGCTTTTCGACGTCATTATAACCAGCCCGCCGTCCTTTCCCGGCGAACCGCGCGATTTGGCCGACCGCGCCTGGCACGCTGGCCCGAATTACCGCGATATCGCTCTGCTCTTCGATCAGGCGCGCGAGCGGCTCGCTCCGGAAGGGCGCGTGTATATCCTGCTCTCCTCGGATTCCGACCTCGATCTCTTCAGTACGCTGATAACCAGAGCGCGTTTTCAGGCGCGGCTCGCCGCCGAACGCTCGCTCCTGATCGAGTCGTTCATCATCTATACGCTCCAGGCCCGTTGAGCTGGTTTCTCAAAGCGCTTCCGCGTGGAAACGGCCTTCGCGATCAATCGAGCGGACCCGATAGCCACATGACCCAGGTCGCGAACGCAAGGAACGGGCCGAAGGGCAACCTCGAGTGGAGGCCGAGCCGGACACCGGCAAACCGCAGGCAGGCGGCAGCGGCGAGCGCCGCCAGCGCCGCGAATAGGATCACCTGCGGCAGCGCGGCGGCGCCGAGCCAAGCGCCAGAGGCGGCCAGCAGCTTGGCGTCACCCCCGCCCAACCCCTCTCGGCCGCGCAATGCGCGGTACAGCGCTGCGATCGCCATCAAACTCAGGTAACCGAGCGCCGCGCCCAGAGCCCGCTCCGTCAACTGATCGGGATTGAACAGGAAGGCGGCAGCAAGGCCGCCGATGATCAGCGGCAACGTCAGAGAATCGGGCAACAGCCAGCTGCGCAGGTCGATCCAGGCGAGCGCGAGAAGCCACCAGCCGAGAACGCAATCGAGCCAGGCGCCCTGCCCGTCATCGATCAGCCCGCCATCGGCCAGCCCGCCGTCAATCAGCACGGAGGCAAGCGCGATGGCCAAGGCGGCCACCTCGACCCCCGGGTAGAACCAGCCGAGAGGCTGGTTACAATAACGGCACCGTGCCCCGACTATGAGCCAGCTGACGATCGGCACGAGGTCGCGCACGCGCAGCGTGGCACCGCACGCGTCGCAACGCGACCGCCCCCGAACGATCGTCGAGCCCTCCGGCAGACGCCGGATCAGGAGGCCGAGAAAGCTGCCGATAAAGGGCGCTATCAGCACGAGGCTCCATTCCGCCGCGCGTGCCTCGGCCGTCCAGCCGAGTAATTGCGTTCCGTTCCCTTGCACTTGCTCCGACCGCCGCCACTACCCGCGCTGGGCGACCGCGCCCGTGCGGCTAATAAACCAATAGCCGGTAATTCGCAAAGATCGAAGCTCGCGGCGCGGCGCCGCTAATTTGTCAGCTCTGAGCTTCGGGATCTAAAAACTCACACAGCTGACGAAAAACCTTCGTGAGCTTGTTAAGCCGCCGTGGCGGTTGTCGTAGGACGCTGCTTACTACATAATAGCGCAATTCCGGTCTTAACCACGAGTATCCCGGAGCCCTTGGGAACCGACATGAGCACCGATTTCTCGTCAGGCGCTTCGCACGAACCTGTTGCGTCCTGTGCCACGGCGTTTGCCTGCTTGCTTCGGCTGCGCAGTCGGGTTTCTGATGGGGAGGGCGGCTCGGCTTCTTGCCGCGGTGTAGTCGAGGGCGACAGCTTGCCCCTTTCGCGCCTCGTCGAGTTTGCGGGTCAGCTCGGTCTCGAAGCGAAGCACGCCCGGAGTGATTGGCAAGGTCTGCAGGCAATCGGGTTCAAACATTCGATACTTGCTCTCCTCAAGAATACTAATCTCGTTTTGTTGACAGAAGCGCGGCCAAGCGGAGGGGAAGCGGTTGCTGTCTGGGATCCGCTCGACAGACACGGCGGCGTGCAGTTCGTACCCCGCGAGAATTTCGAAGCCGTCTGGACCGGCGATGTGGTGATAATCACAACACAATTATTGCAGAAATCCGAGGCATCGAACAGGTTGGATGTCTGTTGGTTCACGCCGGCCGGGGTTCAGCTTCTTGGAAGAAAGTCTGACAATCGGCAACGCCTTAATCGTTTTCATCGCGCGTCGCAAGACACCGGCGTCCAGTACACCGCGGTCGCGCGCAATGCGCGGCGGCAGGCCGAGTCGGTGCGGGCTCGCAATAGAGGCAGTGAGCCGTCAGCCACTGCCGGAACCGCGATGCAGGCTTCGCCATGGCCGCCGCTCGCGGCATTGACCGGCCGCGGCGCGTGGCGGCGACCGGTTATCCGCCCTTATCTTTTCGCCGCCGCGATCCTGGCGATCGGCTCCACCGGCCTGTTCCTGCTCAGGTATCCTGCCGCTGACATACTCGCTGTCGCCGTTAGCGCCGCAACTAAAGGTTCCGAGGATGTACCGAACAGCGGGTCCTTGCGAGATCATGCGACGACGACGGGTGCGGACCGTCTCCCGGAGAATGCGCTGCGACTCAGGTCGGCAAATGCTGTCTTTTCGCCTCCCTCCGTCCCAAACGCGGCGCCGCCCCAGCAGGCGTCGGTGCAGGTCGAGGCAGTCCTCCGCATCGACGGCGCCCCTCGAAGCACGAGTGCATCGCTTCTTGGGTCGGCCCCAGTGGGACCACCACCGGAAACCGCGCTACCTGCTCCGGCACTCCCGGACGCTCCGGCAGTAGAAGCCGCCGGGACCCCATTCGGGTCTACGGCGAAAACCAGCTCCGGGTCTACGAGAGCCTCCCTGCCGACATCACCTCCGCCAGTCACCACGACTGCGCCCACCGGCAGCGCCGATCCCGCAACACTATCGAAGAATCCCTTGCCCGCCACAGCAGCCGCAAATCCTGCTCCAGTGGAGAGTGCCGCACCGGCGGCGGCCGCAGTTTCTGCGGCAGCTCCAACCGAGCCATCCGTGAAACCCCGAGTTCCGGCGGCGGAGATAGCGACACTTTTGGCACGCGGTGATGCGCTTCTGAGCACCGGCGACATGACCTCGGCCCGCCTCTTTTACCAACGGGCCGCCGATGCAGGAGCGGGGTTGGCCGCGGTCAGGTTGGGAGAGACATTCGATCCCGCCTTTCTCGATCGTGCCCATGTCCGGGGTACGCGCGGCGATCCGGGTCAAGCGGTGGCCTGGTATCGTCGTGCGCGGGACCTTGGCGTCACCGACGCCGAGGTTCTATTGAAGGCGCTTCAAAATAATTAGGCGGCCATTGTTCGGCGGCCCTCCGGAGAGAACGTCGTCGTGAACTTCGTGCCAGTCTTCTCGTCCGCTCCTGACAACCCGGCCGAGGTGCTTGGCAAACTCGGAATGAGCTTGGTGGATAGCGGCGCCATCGACCGGCGCACCTTGGACCGCGCACGCCGCGTCGCAACCGAGACGGGGGCCCGGCTCGACCAGGTGCTGACCCAACTCGGCCTGGTCAGCGACCGCGGCCTCGCCGAAGCCTTGGCGCGGCTGATTGCAGCGCCGCTGGTCGGGGCCGCAGACTATCCCGACGCGCCGCTGTTTCACGATCGGCTAAAGCCGAAATTCCTGCGCAGGGTTCGCGCATTGCCGATCGCGGCGAGCGATGATCGGGCGATGCTTGCCATGGCCGATCCGCTCGACGTCTTTACCCGCAACGCCATTGCGGCGGCGCTCGGCCGGTCGGTCGCGGTCGCGGTCGCTGTGCCGATCGAGCTCGAA
>VAZT01000292.1 GCA_005884825.1 Alphaproteobacteria bacterium | reverse complement strand
AGGTGGCGTTGCCGCCGGCGGCGGTGGTGTCGGTCGAGATGGTGCGCTCGGTCGCAAAGCGGTGCACGTAACGGGGGCCGCCAGCTTTGGGGCCGGTGCCTGAGAGGCCTTCGCCGCCGAACGGCTGCACCCCGACGACGGCGCCGATCATGCTGCGGTTGATGTAGCTGTTGCCGACCTTGAGGCGCGCGAGGATGTGGCGCACGGTCTCGTCGATGCGGCTGTGGATACCGAGGGTCAGGCCGTAGCCGGTCGCGGCAATCTCGTCGAGCACCTGATCGAGCCGGTCGGCGTGCCAGCGCACGACATGCAGGATCGGCCCGAAGACCTCGCCGGTAAGCCGCGCCGCGCTGTCGATCTCGAACGTTTGCGGCGCGAAATAGGTACCGTGCTCGGTGCCGGGCGGAAGGACGCAGCTATAGATCAGCCGGCCCTCGTGCGCCATCCGCGCCGCGTGATGTTCCAGCGCCTCCTGTGCCGCGGTATCGATGACCGGGCCGACATCGGTAGCGATCAAGCCGGGGTCGCCGATCGCCAGCTCCGCCATCGCGCCTGCCAGCATTGCCAACAGCCGGTCGGCGATGTCGGCCTGCACATAAAGAAGGCGGGCCGCCGAGCAGCGCTGCCCGGCGCTGTCGAAGGCCGAAGCGAGGACATCGGCGACGACCTGCTCGGCGAGCGCGGAGGAATCGACGATCATCGCATTCTGCCCGCCGGTCTCGGCGATGAACGGCACGATCGGCCCGGGACGGCGCGCCAGTTCCAGGTTGATATGGCGCGCGGTCTCGGTCGAGCCGGTAAAGGCGATCCCGGCGACGCGCGGATCGGCGACTAGCGGCGCGCCGACCGCCTCGCCGGTCCCCGGCAGCAGATGGAGAACCTCGCCGGGGATCCCCGCCTCGAGCAGCAGATGCACCGCGGCGGCGGCGATCAGCGGGGTCTGCTCGGCGGGCTTGGCAATGACGGCGTTGCCGGCGGCGAGCGCCGCGGCGATCTGGCCGGTGAAGATCGCCAGCGGAAAATTCCACGGCGAGATGCAGGCGAAGACGCCGCGCCCGCGCAGCTCGATCTCGTTGCGCTCGCCGGCGGGGCCGGGCAGGGGGGTGGGGCCGGCAAAATCCGCCCGCGCGCGCACCGCGTAATAACGCAGGTAATCGACCGCCTCGCGCACCTCGGAGAGCGCGTCCGGGATCGTGCGGCCGCCTTCCCGGACGATCAGCGCCATCAGCTCCGTCATCCGGCTCTCGTACAGATTGGCCGCGGTTTCGAGGTTTGCGGCGCGCTCGCCTGCCGGGACGCGGTCCCACAGTGGGGCGCTGCGTACCGCCCGAGCCAGGGCCCGATCGACATCCGCCAAACCGGCCATGACCACCTCGCCAACCTGGCGCCTCCGGTCACTCGGGTCGAACACGGGCTCGGCGGCGCCGCTCTGCTCGACGCCGGCAATGATCGGCGCCGCTCTCCAGGGCCGCCGCAATGCCGCGGCAAGCCCCTCGCGCAAAGCTGCCAATGTCGTCGGATCGTCGAGGTCGAGCCCGGCCGCATTGTTGCGCTCCGGCGCGTAGAGGTCGCGCGGCAGCGGGATGCGGGGATGCGGCTTGACCGGCAATTGCGCGAGACACGCGACCGGATCGGCGACGACCTCCTCGATCGACTGCCGGTCATCGATGATACGGTTGACAAATGAGGTGTTGGCGCCGTTTTCGAGCAGGCGCCGCACCAGATAGGGGAGCAGGTCCTCGTGATTGCCGACCGGCGCATAGATCCGGCACGCCCGGTCGAGATGCTCCGGGCCGACGATCTGCCCGTAGAGCGCCTCGCCCATGCCGTGCAGGCGCTGAAACTCCCAGTCCCGGCGATTGCCGGCCATTTCGAGAACCGCCGCCGCGGTATGGGCGTTGTGCGTAGCGAATTGCGGATAGAGCGAGGCGCCGTGGGCGAGCAGCCGACTCGCGCAGGCGAGATAGGAGACATCGGTCGCGACTTTGCGCGTGTAGACCGGATAGCCGTCGAGCCCGCGCTCCTGCGCGCGCTTGATCTCGCTGTCCCAATAGGCGCCCTTGACGAGGCGGACCATCAATCGTCGCCTGCCGCGCCCGGCCAGATCGGCGAGCCAGTCGATGACCGGCAGCGCTCGTTTCTGATAGGCCTGGACGGCGAGGCCGAGCCCGTCCCAGCCGGCGAGGTCCGGCGCGAGCGCCAACCCCTCGACGAGGTCGAGCGAGAGTTCGAGGCGATCGGCTTCTTCGGCGTCGATCGTGAAACCAATGCCGGCTTTTCGGGCATGGCATGCTAGCTCGAGGAGACGCGGGAGCAGTTCCCGCAGCACCCGATCGCGCTGCGCCATCTCGTAGCGCGGGTGCAACGCCGACAGCTTTACCGAGATGCCCGGCGCCTCCGCGATGTCCCGGCCAGCCGCCGACTGGCCGATCGCCGCGATCGCGTGATCGTAGGCCGTAAAGTAGCGCGCGGAATCGGCGGCAGTGCGCGCCGCCTCCCCGAGCATATCGTAGGAATGCCGGTAGCCGTGGCGCTCGGCCTCGCGGGCCTGCTCTATCGCCTCCTCGATCGTGCGCCCGATGACGAACTGGCGGCCGAGGATGCGCATCGCGGCAGTCACCGCCTGGCGCATGACCGGCTCCCCCGAGCGGACGGCGAGACGGCGCAAAGCGCCGCGCAAAAAGGGCTCGGCCGGTTCGGCGTGCAACACCCGGCCGGTCAGCATCAACGCCCAGGTCGACGCGTTGACAAAGATCGATTCGGACCGGCCGAGATGGCTTTCCCAATTCGCTTCGCCGATTTTGTCGCGGATCAGGCGGCCGACGGTCTCCGCATCCGGTACGCGCAGCAGGGCTTCGGCGAGACACAAAAGCGCGACCCCTTCGGGCGATGATAGCGCGTATTCGTGCAGAAACGCGTCGATCCCGCCTTTGCCGAGCCGTTCGCGCCGCACCGCGGCGACGAACGCCCGCGCCCGGCCGGCGATGCGGTTGCGCATCTTCGCCGGAAGCGCCGCCGCGGCCAGAATGCGCGCATCCGCCTCGCTCTCGTCGATCCGGCAGCTGTCGCGGATCGCCGCACGCAGCGGCGAGGCCGGCGGGAACGGTGTCGCAGTGACAATCTCCATGCAGAAGATATTGGCATGGCACCGGCAGGATGCTCTTTATCCAGCCTTCTCCGATGACCATGCGAAGGTAAATGTCGTCTATCGTTGCCGAGGCCGCTATCGGCGCAATCGCTTCAGAGCAAGAGCCGCCGCACTGGCCTGTGCTCGCGCATCTCGAAAAGACCGCGATCGGCAGCCGCGGCGCTGCCGGAGTTACTTCCGTGCGCCGCAGAGAGCCGGCGGGCTGCCTGCTGTTTGGACCTTATTGGCAATTGCGCGCCGGCCCCTATCGGCTGAGCTTTCGCTGCCGGCCGGGAAAACCGCGGCTGCCGAGCGAGCCCGTGCTCGGCGTCGAAGTCATCGCGATGAACCGGGTTCAACTTGCCTGGCGCGATCTGACCGCCGCGGAATTGCAGGGCGAGAGCGGCTCGCTCGATTTTACCGTGCCGCCCATTCTGGGTCTCGGAGCGGGCGACGAAGCACGGCTGGAGTTCCGCTTTTTCCATCTGGCCAATGCCGATCTGACGATCACCGCGGTCGATCTGCAAGGCATCGAGAATATGGAGGCGCGTCCGGCTCCGCCGAGGATATGGCGGATGCTTGGGCGGCTCGACGGCGGCCGGTCCTTTCTGCAGCTGCCGGCGGGGTATTACCGGGTCGAAATCCGCGGCGACGGCCGCCCCCCGCAAATGGCAGGCCGGCCCGTGCTGGGGGTCGAAATCACCGCCCGGCGCCGTTGGCAAGATGCACGCTGGTGGAGCTGGAATTCCCTCTTCGGCCTGCCGCAGTCGGGCGGGTTTCAGCTGGCTTGGCGTGATTTTACTTCCGCGGAATTGCGCTGTGGAGCGGCATCGTTCGACTTTGAGGTGCCGACCGAGCTGGCGCTCGAAGGAGGCCAAGAGATCGTCATCGGCTTCCACCTCATCCGTCTGGATACTACCCGTCCGACCGTGAAGGCCGTCGACCTGCGGCAGATAACCGAGGCCGAAGCCGCGCCTGCGCCGCGGGAATGGCGGCTGCTCGGCCGACTCTCAAAGGGCCGGATCGGCGCCCGTAAAGCCGACTGCGTGGCAGTCCGGCATTCCGAGCCGGCGGGTTGTTTCCTCTGCGGCGGCCGGCCCCGGTTACGGCTCCCCACGAGCCGATACCGGCTGAATGTTTGTTGCCGGGCGGGGCAGCCGCGAGTGGTATCGCAGCCAGTTCTCGCAGTCGAGGTGATCTCCACGAAAGGGCGAGCATCGAGGGGGCTGCGCGCACGGTGCGAGTTCACCGCGGAAGCGCTGGCCGCGGAATGGGCATCGCTCGATTTCGATGTGCCCCCTGAATTGAGCTGCGAAAGCAAGGACGAGGTCGGCTTCGAGTTCAAATTCTGGCATCTGGGCAATTCCGACCTCACCGTCAGCGCGGTCAACCTGCGCGAGATCGGAGAAGAAAACTCGCCCGAGAGGACGCCGAAGCTAATCTCGCGCCAAAGAACGAGGGTTCTGATCATCGGTAACTGCCAGGCCCAAACGGTTCATGAAGCATTGGTGCGCTCGGGCGAGTTCGATGAGCGCCTGGATGTGAAATATCACTTTGTCGGGCTGCACCAAAACTTGCAGGAGGTGGGTAAAACCGAGCTGGAGAGCAGCGATATCCTGCTGGTGCAAGACATCAGGGATTGGGAGAGTTATCCTCTTCGGCCCTATATTCGGGACGGCGTCCGGATCATCAAATTTCCATTATTGCATTTCGCTTCGTTGTGGCCGTTCGACCATTACAACGGGCCGGGCGACAAGGAGGCCTATGAACGCGAATGGCCGAATCTGACTTTCCTCTATCACGACGGGCTGCTCGCGCGGCTGCGCAAGGAGATTCCCGATCGCGAACAGCGCCTGCTCGTCTATCGCGCGCTGTCGGCCGACGGTATCATCAACTTCGCCCGGTTGCACGATTTCGAAAAACGGCGCCTCACCGCGATGGACAAGCAATTCGGCTGTGAGATCGGCCAGTTTATCTTGGACCATTTCCAGAAACGAAGATTATTTTACACGACAAACCACCCGAACGGACAGATCCTCGGTATGCTGATGCAGTATCTGTTGAGAGAATTAGAGATGGATCGAGGTTACCGGCCAAGCTCCACTCTCGACCATTTGAGGCGGCTGCAGGTGCCGGTGCATCCGAAAGTAGCGCAAGCGCTCGGCGTCACCTGGGCCACAGAAAGCACGAAGTACCTCTACGGCGGCGAGCAGATTACCTGGGAAACTTATGTCCGGCGCTACATCGACCACTACGGATAGGATATTTCGATGGAGATCGCCCGTTTCAGCGAGAGGTTTGTCCGCGACGCTCCAGATGCGATCATCTATGCGGACGCGCAGGGCCTCATTCAGTTCTGGAACCGCAGTGCGGAACGGATTTTCGGATTCTCCGAGGCAGAGGCGCTCGGGAAAACCCTCGATATCATCATCCCCGAGAGCTTGCGCGGCCGGCACTGGCAGGGCTACCGCGCGACGATGCAAACCGGCAATACGCGTTACGGTGTGGGCGAGACTCTGGCGGTGCCGGCGATGCGCAAAGACCGGCAGCGCATCTCGATCGAGTTCACGATCCTGCCGTTCCGCGACGATGCCGGCCGAATGGTCGGAATCGCGGCGATCCTGCGCGATGTAACGGCCCGCTTCGAGGAAACGCGGGCTTTGCGCCGGCAGCTTGCGCAGGGGTCTACTCCGCCGCCTGCGCCTGCGGCCGGGTGAGCTCCAGAGCCTGCTGGGCAATCGCCGCCGTCGGGGCGTCACCCTCGCCGGCAAGCTGTACAGTCGGGAAGGCGAATTTGATGCCGTTGGCGTCGAACGCCTTTTTGATCCTGGCGAGCGCCTGGCGCCTGATGACGAAATTCTCCCCGGGTAATGTCATCATCTTCATTCGGATCTGGACGGCGTAATCGCCGAACGCGTCGACGCCCTGCATCTTCAGCGGCTCGAGGATCAGCGGTTTGAATTCGGGCTCCTCGGCAAGTTCCAGCCCGATCTGCTTGATCAGCTTTCTGGCCCTGTCGAGGTCGCTGTCATAGGTGATGCCGACCGTAAGTTTGTCGATGACCCAGTCGCGGCTCTGGTTCTGTACGGCTCCCAACAGGCTGAACGGAACCGTGTAGACCGCGCCGCGC
>VAZT01000693.1 GCA_005884825.1 Alphaproteobacteria bacterium | reverse complement strand
CGTCCCTTCGTCGACCGAGAATCCTGGTGACGGAGGAGGCGCACAGCGGCGGGTGCGATGTCGGCTTGGTTGAGGAGTGTGTTGAATTGAAGCGACATTAGATTCTCTTTGCTTGCTCCATGACTGAATATGAGCTCTTAGCCCGAGGTAGGCCTCTCTCTTGGCAAATTTATGACGCATAGCCCACATCCGATACAATCTTAAACGGTATTCCGACGTCATCTCGATCAAGGCGTCGTAGACCGCGCCAAAAATGTTTTTGTATAAAACCCAACGAGGATAGTCCCATTCTTGCGCAAGGTCTGCCAATTTTCACATCTATCCGTTACGCGTAGAGCCAGCTGAGATGATCTTTCTGCGGGGTCCCGCCTCGGTTCTAAAGTCTTGGTAGAAAGCAGTACCGTTGCTGTAGAGGACTATTGGAAAACTGACGATCCCGCACTGGTGCCGGATTGTACCCGCTGACTGCTGTGCGCCCGCGCTAACGGCTTATCGTGACCCGGCAGCCGCAAATCGGGCAGGCGGCGGTGAGCGACTGGGCGGAGGGGTCTTTGGCGAGCTGCGCCTCCAATTGCGTCAGCAGAGCCTGGTGCTCCGAAGGACCGCCACATCGGTCGGCGAAGGCTCGGCCGAGACGGCTCGCCGGGTCGATTTCTTCCACCTGCCACGCCTTCGCGGAGCGCGCGGCTGTGAGGGCGGCCAAGCCGCCGACCCATCCGGCGGCGGACAGTAATTGCCGCCTCAGCACCGGTTCACTCAACTCTCATTTCCGCCGCATCATAAAGGACACCTGTTTTGCGGCGGCAGCCCTCGCCACATCGATTTCCTTGGCGAGCTTCTGCGCCATCGCGTCGGCGAACGTATTGAAGTCCTTTACGGACAACATAAAGGCGTTCGGTCCCCCGATGACATTCTGCTGATAATAGAGCGGCAGCCCGCCCGGGGGCTGCGTGTGCGCGGAATAGCCCAGATTCGGCTTGTCATTGATGATCGCCAGCCCGTTGATGGTAACCCCCTGGGAGATCGCCTGATCCCGGGCCTCGGTGACGGCGCGGCCCGAATTATTGGTGCCGTCGCCAGAGACGTCGATGATCCGACGCTTGGCCTGCCATTTCGAACTCGCAAAATGCGCCATCGCGAAATCGATCGCGGCGCTGATCGAGGTCCGCCCCATGAACGAGCGCGGCGCCGCGAGGATCGCCGCGGCCATGCTGCCGGCGTCCTCCTCGTCGCGGATCTCGGTCCAATCTACGACCACCTGCTGGTCCTCGTCCCCCGACCACTCGATGAAGCACACCCCGATTGCCGCACCCGAACGGCCATGAATGGCCGCGAGCACGCGCGGATCGGTCAGCGCCGCGGCGTACCCTTTGCGCTGCAGATCGAATTCGGCGTCGTCGATGCTGCGCGAAACATCGGCGGCAAGGATCACCTCGAGATCAACATCGGCACTCCGCGCCTCCCCGCCGAGGCAGAAGAGCGCCACAAACGCAATCGCGGCGATGGCAGGTCTCATCGCACTTCCTCCCATCCGGTGCTTTTTAGGATACGACCAGATCTCGTTCTGGGGGAAGGGGTTCGCAGGCCCTGTCCTAGAGGGGGCCGGTTATATTATATCAATCCGACGCCGAACTCGGCGGACGGTGCGCGAGAGTAATATCGAGTGCGGGGTGCCGCTCGACGATGGTCTTGATCGGTCTCGATCGAGGGATAGGGCGCCGGGTTGCTGCGCTGACGGGGGCGTTCGCGATCCTGCTCCAGGCTATTCTGTTCGCCTGGCATCATCACGAAGTTTCCTTTCATTTACGGTCTGCTGGCGCCGTCACGATCCTACTGGCGCCACCGACCTCCCCGGCTGCCCCGGGTTTGGCCGATCACGATTGCGAGATCTGCTTCGCGCTGAGCCACCACGGCGCCGTCCCGGTCGATCTCTCTTTGGCAAACCGGCCGTTACACGCGCCGCTGCCTCAGAGCCGGCTGGCGGCGGTCGACACCTCTCCCGCCCCCTATATCCTCTTCCGATCCCGCGCCCCGCCGCTGGCCTGAGTCCTCCTCGACCGACTGACTGCCGCAGCAGCATTGCTGCGCACTTCAAACATCAAGAGGAACTCGATGGCCAATCCGGTTCGCGCGGGGGCTCGGCGCGTGCCCCCCGTCCTTTCCGTTACCTTCGCTACCGTGTGCGCCGCGGTACCGGCGATGGCGCAACAGGCGCCGCCGCCTCCCGAAGGAGGCCTGTCGCTGGATGTAGAGGTGATTGCCAAGCAGCTCGACATCGCACGCCAGCAGATCGAGCCCCGTCTTGGCGCCACCGTCTATGATTTCACCCGCCCCGCGATCGAGACCCAGCCGCAGGGCGACAATCAGCCCCTGAACCAGCTCCTGCTGCAGGCGCCGGGGGTCGTGCAAGACTCGTTCGGGCAGATCCATGTCCGCGGCGATCACGCCAACTTGCAATTTCGCCTGAACGGGGTCCAGCTGCCGGAAGGCATC
>VAZT01000692.1 GCA_005884825.1 Alphaproteobacteria bacterium | reverse complement strand
ATCGCCGTCGATCTCATGGTCAAGACGATGCCGGGCGAACTCCCGCACGACCACTTCCGGGTCGGTCTCGCGGTTCAGCTCCAGTTGGTATAGCGCCTGCACCGCCACGAGCCGGGCGACGCTGCGCCGCCGGCCGGTACGCGGTGCGCCGGCGCCGGCGTCATGCCCTTCGGGCTGAAAACCGCCGGGCGGCCGCTCTATCGGTGCAGTCATTTTCCTCCCCGGCAAGGCGGCGCTTCAGATCCAGCAACGCTAGGCAGGCGCGCACCGCTTCGCCGCCCTTGTCCCTGTGCTCAGCCGAAGCGCGCGCCACCGCCTGCGCCTCGTTCTCCACGGTCAGAATGCCGTACCCGATGGCGAGCCCCTCGCGAACCGCCAGATCCTGCAACCCCCGCGCGCTCTCGGCGCAAATGTGATCGTAATGCGTCGTCTCGCCCCTGATCACGCAGCCGAGCGCGACAAACCCGTCGAAGCGGTCGGTGGAGCGGGCAACCATACCGATAGCCGCCGGTATTTCGAACGCTCCGGGCACCGAGATCACCTCATGGGTCGCGCCGGCAGCCGCCATTGCGCGCTCGGCACCTTTGCGCAGATGCTCGGCAATGTGGGTGTAGTAGGGAGCTTCGACGAGGAGAATATGCGGCGTTCGGTTCATGGCACCCCCTCGGCGCGTCCGCCGAGAAGCCGGGCGACGTAACGCGCAATCAGATCGATTTCGAGGTTCATCCGCTGGCCGGGTCTGGCCTCATCAAAGTTGGTGCATGCCAGCGTATGAGGAATGATGTTCACGCCGAAACGAGTTCCCGACACCTCGTTGACGGTCAGGCTCACCCCGTCGAGAGCGACAGAGCCCTTCGCAGCGATAAACCTTTCCAGACCGTCGGGCGCCTCGAAAACGAACCGTACCGACTCGGCTTCGGGCCGCCGTTCGACGATCTGCGCGATGCCGTCCACATGGCCGGCGACGAGATGCCCGCCCAGTTCGTCGCCGACCCGCAACGATTTCTCGAGGTTCACCGGTATACCCTCCACCCACTCGCCGACCGTAGTGCATGCCAGGGTCTCGGCCGATGCCTGGACCGAGAATTCCCCGGCCTCGGTCGCGACCACAGTAAGACACGCCCCCGAGCAGGCGATCGAAGCGCCGATCGCAATAGCCGAGGTGTCGAACGCCGTGGCGATCGTCAAATCGACGAGATCACCGCGGCGCAACCGTTTTACCCGTCCGAGGTCGGTGATGATGCCGGTGAACATGCCGTTAGGCTACGGCTCAAACGCATCATTTGCCAGAGCGTCTTTGCGCGGCCTGGAATGCGATGGCGCAGTGCTTGTTCGCCAAAGGGAAAGCAAGGAGACCGAAATGATGACCAAAGCCGCGGGAGGTGTTCTGCTAGCCCTAGTCGTTGCCGGCGCCAGTTCCGTCCCGTCGCGGGCGGCTGACGAAATCAAGGCCGGGAAATGGCAGTTCACTACCCAGATGCAGTTGCCCGGCGCCGCCCAGTCGACGCCCGGCGTTCAAGCGTCAGCGGGCGGCAATGCCCCGATGACGCGCACCGCCTGCATCGATGCCGCCAACCCGATCCCGGCCGAAGCACAATGCAAGCTCGACCGGGTAGATCGTCACGGCGGCGGCGTCACCTGGGCAATGACCTGCAACACACCCCGGGGCTCGATCCTCTCCGCCGGCTCGGGGCGCTACGCCGGCGACACGATGGAGGCCACCTTGACAGCGCGCGTTCCGGGCCCCAACGGTCAGCCGGTCGACACTCCCGGCCATATAAACGGTCGCTACCTCGGACCGTGCGACGCAAAATAGCCGCGTCCTATGCGGCCGTTGATGCTGCTGTGGCGATGTCGTGCTCCTGCGAGATGTCGCGGTTGGTGTAATCCGGCAGGAAGGAAGTAGCGGTGATGCTGATGATCGCGCAGAACAGGATGTAGAGCGCAACCGCGTAGCCCGATCCGGTCGCCGCGAACAGCGCTGTCGCGATCAGCGGCGCCGGGCCGCCCGCGACGACCGACGACAAATGATAGCCAAGCGAGGAGCCGCTGTAGCGCAGCCGCGGGGTGAAGCATTCGGCGATCAACGCCGCCTGCGGGCCGTACATCATGTCGTGCGGGACAAAGGACAGCACGATCGCGAGAAAAATCAGCACGGGAACCATGCTGTTCATCATCGCGAAATAGATGAAGGCGAACACCCCGACGGAGACCGCGCCGATGAGGTACATCCGTTTGCGGCCAATGCGATCCGAGATGTGCCCGGCCAGGGGCGTCGTTACGCCCGAGAGCAGCGTCGCGATCAAAACGGCGGTGAGCAGGAAATCGCGCGAAACGCCGGAGACCTTTGTTCCATAGACAAAGACAAAGGCGGCATAAACATAAAAGGGCCCTTGCTCGGCCATCCGGCACAGCGCGGTCAGAATGATCTGCTTGGGTTGGCGTTTAATCACTTCGATCACCGGCGTGCGCTCGACCCGGCGCTGTTCGAGGATTCGCGTAAAAACCGGCGTT
>VAZT01000691.1 GCA_005884825.1 Alphaproteobacteria bacterium | reverse complement strand
ATCGCAGCACACGAGCTGCGCAACCCGATGACACCGATCAGCGCGCGGCTGGAGCTGCTGTTGGCGAGGGCGCGCCACATGTCGGGAAGCGCCCCGGCGGGACTGGTGCACGGCCTGGAACTGCTCGAAGAGCTGGTCAATGCGTATCTACGGCGGGCGACCACCCTACTCGAGGTGGCCCGCGCCAGTTCCGGAAAACTGAATTTGCGAGCCGCCGAGGTCGATCTCTCGGCGCTGATCCGGCAGGTCACAGCGAATATGGTGTCATTGGCCGAGAATGCCGGCTGCCAAGTTCGAATCACCGTCGAGGACGGGGTGAGCGCCTTATGCGACCCAATGGCGGTCGAGCAGATCCTGGAAAATCTGCTTTCCAATGCCATTCGGTTCGGACCGGGGCGGCCCGTCGAGGTCTCGTTTGCGAGCGATGGTGAATCGGCCCGGCTGTCGGTTCTCGACGAAGGCGTCGGAATATCGGATTGCGACAAGGGGCTGATTTTCGAGCGCTTTCATCGCTCCCGTCGAGCAAAGCCCAATGGCGGGTTTGGCGTCGGCTTGTGGGTAACGCGCCAGCTCGTACGCGCCATGCGGGGAGAGATCAGCGTTTCGAGCCGCCGGGGTGCCGGATCGGCCTTCACCGTCAGATTGCCGCTGCGGTCGGGTAGCACAGTAAATGGCGACTGACGAATCCGGTCCACCGCTGCTCAAACGCATCCCAAGCGGGGTGCCGGGACTGGACGCGGTTCTGCGCGGCGGCTTTTTGCGCGGCGGCGTCTTCATCGTCCAAGGCTCACCCGGGGCCGGAAAGACCATCCTCGGCAACCAGATCTGCTTCCACCATGTCGCCACGGGTGGTCGTGCGCTCTATGTGACGCTGCTGGCCGAGAATCATGCGCGGATGCTGCTGCATATCGGGCAGCTCGGGTTTTTCGAAGAAGCGATCATCCCGGACCGCCTCTATTACATCAGCGCCTTTCGTGTGCTTGAGCAGGAGGGCCTCCCGGCGGTCTTGCATCTGCTGCGCCGCGAAGTGCAGGTGCGCGGAGCGAGCATCCTCGTCCTCGACGGATTGTCGGCGATCGAAGAAAGCGCCGCCTCGAGCCGAGAATTCAAGAAATTCATCCATGAGTTGCAGGCTCAAGCTGCGCTAGCGGATTGCGCGATGCTGCTCCTGACCGGTGTAAGCCAAAGCTCGGCCGAGCACACGCTGGTGGACGGGGTCATCGAACTCCACACCAAGCTTTACGGCAGACATGCCGAACGTGTCCTACAGGTTCATAAGCTGCGGGGCAGCGGTTACCTGCGAGGCGAGCATTCGTTCCGCATCACCGATGAGGGGATTCTCGTTTTTCCGCGTACCGAGGCATTGCTGGCGCACCCTTCGGTGCCGGATAAGGTGACGGGGCCGCCGATTTCGACGGGTGTTGCGCAACTCGACCGGATAATGGGCGGGGGTTTCCCGCAGCACTCGACCGCTCTGCTGGTCGGCCCGCCGGGGATCGGCAAGACCACGCTCGGCCTGCATTTTCTCAGCGAATGCAATCACGATAATCCAGGCCTGTT
>VAZT01000690.1 GCA_005884825.1 Alphaproteobacteria bacterium | reverse complement strand
TCATAATCGATGACCCACGGCCCATTCGCTAAGCGCGGTGTTTGGCGCACCGAGAGCCGGCGCTCGAGCGGCCAGTGATCCGCTGAAAGTGTTAGAACGACTGTACTCGACGGAAAATAGAAGGTGCGCGCCGGGGGCGCCTCGGGCGGGATTCCGGTCAATGCCTGCCAAGCCAACGAGCCGCCGATCGGCGTGGTCCGCCGGACCTCCATGATCCGGTCTACCATGTCCGAATTTAGCGAGGGGATCAGCATCAGCAGCGAGCGCGGCGCGGTATTGACGTTAAACCCGGCGACCGGCGCGATAGAGGTCAGCCGCGGCCACACTGTATCGTCCCGAGCCAACCCCTCGATATCGCGCCAACCGAGCACCCGGCGCACTTCCAGAGGCGTACGCAACAGCGCGTTGGCCGGCGGATCGAGCCCCGCTTCGAGATATTCCGGCGCTTCCGCGCCATTGAGGCGCCGGAACGAATCGGCATCGAGGTAATCCAGCAATTTGTCGATCAGACCGTCCCGGTCTTCCGCCGGAACGCCCATTACGCCCAGGAGCGCGTAAATGTCGCCGGGCAAGCCGAGATTCAGGTTGATGAGGCCCCGTGCATCCTGAAAGCGCAGCAGCCCGTTCCCCAGGCGATACGGGCTGTCGTCGAGCCGGATGAAATTCTCGGCGTTGCGCGGTTCCTCGGTCTGGCCGATCGAGCGCAGTTGCCCAATCGTCAGCTCGAGGCCGCGGAAGCTGACCGGGCAAGCCGTCAAAACGTAAAGCGCGATCGCTTTTGCATCGGCCATTTGCTGTCGGGCTTCCGCCTCGTGCTGATTCGCAATCGCGTCCTCGAGCGCGGTCGCGAGCCATTCGCTCATCATTTCCGTCACTAACCCCAGCACCGCGATGGCCACCAAAGTCAGCACCAGCGCAAAGCCGGCCTGATCGTTCGGAACACGCGCATCTGGGGTCCCCACTGCCAGCGTCACTTGTTTCGACAAGAGGGAAGCCTCCTGCGCCCGAAGTTTCCACCGAGCACGAGCGTTCCGACCAGCATAGGCGCCGCGATCCGGGTGACGGGCAGTCGCGGGCCGTCAGCGGGCGCCGACCGTCTGATGTATTGCGGCGATCCGATCACGATAGGTATGCCGTTCCTTGATCAGAGTGTAAGCGGCCTCGGCGATCCGCCGCCGCTCGTCAGGATCGCGAAACCGCGTTATCGCGTCGCCGAGATTGCCGAGGTCAGGGTCGAGAGCGATGTAGTGCGCGTCCGCGGTCAAGATGTCATTGTACCGGCCCCGCAGCAGAATTTGGCAGGTTCCGGTTCCCGCGGCGTCGAAGTGACGGGAAGAGACGCATTTTGAATACACCGGGCAGCGTGGGCGGCAGGCAAAGAAGCGGGCTTCGATCTCTGCGAAACTCACCTCGCCCTCTTCGAATGCCTCGTGCCGGAGTGGCGACACCTTCAAGATCGTCTTGAGCCAAGTCTTAGCCCGATAAGGGAGGCGTCGGCTCAGAGAGTGCAATAAGCCGTCGGCTTTGATCGCGCCGGTGCGCGCGTTCAGGAATTTACGTATCTCGAGAACGGTGCGATCGTCCTGCTCGAGATACCATGATCCGGCCTCGGTCCCGATTGTCCCACGGCAATCGTTGAGAAACCTGGCCCAGCCGCCTCGATCGAGCCGGCTGCCGGTATCGATGTCGACCCGCAGCCCAAATTTCGGGCCAATCCGGGAAAATAAATCGTGCACCTGGTTGCGTTCGTCATCGCCGATGAACGCCGGATAACGAGCGCTGCGCCCGCCAATATCGATCGGGCGAAGCGAGTCCGGCTTGTCGAGGCGGAAAATCCTGTCGTTCAGAGCGTGCGGCAGCGCGACCACCCGCGCGCCGGTATCGGCGTAAAGCCACCGCCCTGCCTCGATCGGCAGTTGCGTCCCGACATAGTCGGCGCCGACCGCGCGCAGGAAATCCCGCTTGTCCCCTAGTCGGGCCCACGGGAGGTTGTATTCGTTCCCGACCAGCATCAAGAAGCGGCCGCGTCGCGCCTTCAGCGCGCCACTCAGGGGTTGGATGTATTCGAGCGTATCGGCCGAGCACGAGTGCAGGGCGACGACCAACTCGCTGTCCGCGACCGCTCTGCCCGCTGCGCGACGCTGATCGCGTCGAAACAGGTTGAAAGTAGTGACTGCGAACAGCGGCGAGCGCTCGAAAGCCTCGACCCAATCCAAGTAATAGGACGATCTGGTCGCGTATTGGAGGGTCAGAACGACGGTGCGGATTCGGCTCTCGGCTGGCATTCCAGAAAATTGAATATGAGGCCCACCGCGCGCTCCGCGGCATGACCATCGCCAAACGCGGAAATTTCCCGGCGCGGCGCGTAATCCGGTCCCTTCCACAGTCGATTCCAGCCGGCATCGATGGTCTCCATCCACTCGGTTTCACTGCGCAACGTTACGCACGGAACTTTGTGGAAATAGGCTTCCTTCTGTAGCCCGCCGGAATCGGTGAAGACCGCAAGCG
>VAZT01000698.1 GCA_005884825.1 Alphaproteobacteria bacterium | reverse complement strand
GATGCGCTTTACCAGGCACGCCGGATGGGACTGGCGCCGAGCGAGGCCGCTTGGAACCTCGAGCGAGAGCTGGTCGAGCATCTCGAAAGGATCTGGGACCTGCCTGACGAGGGGCTTTGGGAAGTCCGCGGGGGACGGCGACAGTTCACGCATTCCAAAGTCATGGCGTGGGTTGCATTTGACCGCGCGGTCCGCTCGGTCGAGGAATTTGGGTTGCCGGGTCCGGCCGAGCGCTGGCGCGGCTTGCGGGAGCACATCCATGCAGATGTGTGCCGAAACGGCTTCGACGCCGAGCTGAACTCCTTCGTTCAGTACTACGGCGCCAAACAGCTCGACGCAAGTCTGTTGCTGCTACCGCTGGTCGGCTTCCTACCCGCTGATGATCCCCGCATTACGGGCACGGTGGCTGCCATAGAAAAGTATCTGCTGAAGGATTGCTTTGTCGCGCGATACAGCACAGAGAGCGCCGTCGACGGCTTGCCCGGGAATGAAGGGGCATTCCTCGCTTGCAGCTTTTGGCTCGCCGACAACTACATCCTGCAGGGCCGGTATGCCGACGCGCGGCTGATGTTCGAGCGGCTTCTCGATTTGCGCAACGACGTCGGACTATTGGCGGAGGAATACGACCCGCGAGCCCGCCGGCAGGTCGGCAATTTCCCGCAAGCATTCTCGCACGTCGCTCTGATCAATACGGCGCATAACTTGACGCGGGCTTATGGACCAGCCCAGCATCGGGCCGAGAGCGAGGAAACGGTCGGCTCCGATGCCTCTCGGCCGGCCCGCTGAGCTCAGTTTGCAGAGCGGCGCCGGTTTTCAGTTTGGGGCCGGTCCGGGCCGTCAAATTTCGATCCTGGTGCCGAGCTCGACGACACGCTGCGGCGGGATCAGGAAGTAATCCGGCGCGCTAACGGCGTTGCGCACCATGAAGGCATAAATTCGTTCCTGCCACAGGGGCACCTCCGGGCGCAGTGAGGGCACCGGCACCTCCCGCCCGAGGAAGAACGAAGCGGTGGCGGGGTCGCATCCGACCTCCTCGGCATGCGCCTGCAACGCTGCCGGCACGTCCGGCTTTTCGGCGAAGCCAAAGCGCAATTCCACTCGCCGGATACCAGTCGACAACTCCTCAACGACAACCCGGGCCGTCTCCGATACCCGTGGCGCGCGCTCGGTAGTTACCTTCAGCAGCACGAGCCGCTCGTGCAAAACGCCGTTGTGTTTCAGATTGAGGGCGAGAGCGGTTGGCACGAGGTCGTGCTGCGTCGTCAAATAGACGGCGGTGCCGGGAACTCGAACCGGCGCACCCGGCTGAGCAAGCGAGGTGAGGAATGCGTCGAGCGGCATCGCGTCCGCGCTGCGGTGCGCGAGGGCGACAGCGCGGCCCCGCCGCCAAATCAGCATCAAACTCAGCGCCGAGGCCCCGACGATCAGTGGGAACCAGCCGCCGTCCGGGATCTTGTGCAGATTGGCCGAGACGAACGTCAAGTCGAGCGCGAGAAATAGGCCAGCCACGGGGAGCAAGAGGTGCAACGGCCAGCGCCATACCCCACGCGCGACGGTGGCAACGAGCACGGAGGTAACCAGCATGTCGCCGGCCACCGCAATGCCATAGGCATTGGCAAGCCCATCAGAGCTCCGGAAGCCGAACACCAAGCCGAGCACCGCCGCGACCAGGAGCCAATTGATGTGTGGCACATAGACCTGCCCGGCGGATTCTTCGGAGGTTTGTCTGACCTCGAGCCGTGGCACTGCGCCAAGCTGAATACCCTGCTGCACAAGCGTGAAGGCACCCGAAATGACGGCTTGGCTCGCGATCACCGTGGCCGCTGTGGTCAGCCCCACCAGTGGGATCAGCAGCCATCCCGGGAACATCAAGAAGAACGGGTTGGCGGCCGTGCTGGGATCGGCAAGCACCAAGGCGCCTTGGCCGAGATAGTTCAGCACCAGTGCCGGCATCACCAGCGCGAACCAATCGATGCGGATCGCGCGGCGGCCAAAATGCCCCATATCGGCGTACAGCGCTTCGCCGCCGGTCAGAGCCAAAAACACCGAGCCGAGCACGGTAAAAGCGACCCAGCTGTCGGCGCGCCCGAGATAGGCGAGCGCGTAACGCGGATCGAGCGAAACCAATACTCCGGGCCGAGTGAGGACATGCGTGATCCCGGCGAGCCCGAGTACCACGAACCACGCCGCCATCACCGGTCCGAAAAGTCGGCCGACGCGGCCGCTGCCCCGGCTCTGGATCACAAAAAGTGCGATCAGCACCACAGCCGCCACAGGCACGACATACGGCCTAAATACCGGGGTTGCGATCTGCAACCCCTCGATCGCGCTCAGGACCGAAATTGCCGGAGTGATCATGGCATCGCCAAAAAACAGCGAGGCGCCACCGAGCCCGATTGCCAGTAGGACGATCCCGAGCACCGTCGCCTGCGCTTCGACGCCGCCGGCCGCCCGGAGTGACTCGCGAAAGGCGTAGATCGGGCTGGTGCCGATATCGCCGAACACCACACCGAGAGCCGCGACAAGCAGCATCGCTCTCGCCGGGTGTTCAGCGGCAGCGGGTGTGGAAACAGCGGCGGCGGAAATTGTCACCGGGGGCTCCACGGGGGCAGAGCAGCGCGTCAGATGTTTGCACGCAGTTAGCTAAAGCCGTGAAGTAGAAATGGGTTCCGTTCGCCACACGATTGGGTTTGAGGTGAGATCGCGCCGGCCCGCGCCGGAGCAATTCCCGAGCTGGTGAGGGCAAGGCCTCCGCCCGGAGACCCACCAGCCGGTTGCCCGCCTGGGACCGGCTCCGCCTACTCGCGCGAAGCAGTGATCGACTCGGCCGGGCTGA
>VAZT01000697.1 GCA_005884825.1 Alphaproteobacteria bacterium | reverse complement strand
CTCCAATCGCCGGTTCATCACGAGTTCTGGTAGAAACCAGTCTCACTGGGACCGATCAACGGCCTAAACGCCTGCAAGAGGCAAAACCGCGCGACCGGAGCCGTGGTAATGGTAGCACAAAGTGTGGCCGAGATCCTTGGCAATCACGTCAGGTTGACGGTCGAGGGAATCGACCGAATGTATCTCAACCTCTATGTGCCGGCTTTGCAGAGCGCGTTTGGGGCGGTGAGCTTCTTCCGTGCGCATCGCGGGCAACCGCTGGCCTCGTCCGCGCTGATGAACCCAATGAGCCGGCGGTTTGTCGCGGCGCTGGATAGTTTCATCGCACGGCACGCGGTTCCACTCGTCCTCTTCCGCAAAGGCCAGCGCAAGGATGACGTGATGGCCGAGCGGCTGCGCAGCTTCGCGCACGAGGAGGGCGTCGTCTTCATCGGCAAGGCTCAGGAGAAAACCCCGGTGTTCCGCACCGAGAAACGGCACAGCCCGCGGACCGGTCGGCCCTACCCGTGGATCGTCAAGTCCACAGCGATGGTGAATCATTATTACATTTACGCGCTAGACCGCGACTTCGGGCCGTTCTTTCTCAAGTTCTGTACCTACTTTCCCTACAACGGCAAACTCTGCCTGAATGGGCACGAATACGCGAAGCGGCAACTGACCCGTGAGGGCATCGTCTTCCAGGCTCTCGACAATGGCGTGCAGAGCTGCGCCGATCCCCAACGCCTGCAAGAGATCTGCGACAGCCTGACCGCCGACAAGATCGACAGGTTGCTGCGCAAATGGCTGGACCGGCTGCCGCATCCGTTTACCGCCGCTGATCGCCAAGCCGGCTACCGCTATGACCTCTCGATCCTGCAGGCCGAGTTCTCGTTGACACAGGTGCTCGATCGGCCGGTGCACGGCCGCCTGTTCTTCGAGCAGGTGATTCGGGAGAACCTCGATCTCGGTCGCCCCGAGGAGGTCCAGCTCATCTTCAATCGCCGGATCACCCGCGCCACTCCCGGGCGCTTTCGCACCCGTATCCTCACTCAGGACGTCACGCCCTCGCTGCACGTCTACTACAAGAGTGCGCGGATCAAGCAATATCACAAGGAACAGCGGGCGTTGCGTACCGAAACCACGATCAACAACACCTATGATTTCCGCATCGGCAAGCGCCTGGGCAATCTGCCCAAGCTGCGCGAAATCGGTTTTGCCGCAAACCGACGGTTGCTGGAGGTCGAGCGCGTCAGCCACGACTGCATTCTTGCCGAGGACACCTTCCAGAAAATCAACAGCCCGATCGCCCTAAACGGTCAGCGCGCCTCCGGCTTGCGCTTTGCCGACACGCGCGTTCACCCGCTGTGGCACGCGCTCATCCTCTTCCGGCTTCTCGCCAACGGCTTCCGCACTGCCGATCTGCGCAATCACCTCGCCGCTCTTTCCGGCCGTACCCCCGAGGCGATCGGGCGCGGGGCAATGACCTACCAACTTCGCCGCCTACGCCTCCACGGCATGATCGAGCGCATCCCCCACAGTCACCGTTACCGCGTCACCGATGCCGGCTTCCGAGCCGCCCTCTTCTTTACCCGAACCTATAATCGCCTGCTGCGCCCCGCTCTGGCCGCCGTCATACCCGATCATCACGCCGCCGCTACTCTGCTCAAGCGATCCTTCGACGCTCTCGATACCCGCATTGCCGCATGGCTCGCCAAGAACCAACTTGGCCAGTCAAACTTGACACATTCTCGTGAAATCCCGTTCCTCAAGCAGACCTAGCGTAATTTCAATCACTTAACACCACAGGCTTGATTAGAAATTCGTCCGTGAAGCCCCAAAAGGCCAGCCAACCGAGTTTTTCAACAGTATCGGGCAAACCTCG
>VAZT01000696.1 GCA_005884825.1 Alphaproteobacteria bacterium | reverse complement strand
CGCGCATTGCCGTCATCGGCACCGGCGGCACGATCTCCTCGCTCGGCGCGTCGAGCCTCGACGTGCTCGATTATCCTGATTTCGGGCAGAAGCTGACTTGCGAGGCGCTGCTCGACCGTTTTCGCGAGACCCGGCTCGTGGCCGACCCGATGCCGGTGACCTTCCGCCAGGTGGGCAGCACTGACATCGGCCCCAAAGATTGGGTCGAGATTAGGTCTCTGATCCATCGCATTGCGCGCGACGAGCCTGCGGTCACTGGCTTTGTCATTCCGCACGGCACCGCGACCCTCGAGGAAACAGCCTTTTTTCTCAACCTGACCCTCGCCACCGCGCATCCCGTAGTGCTCGTCGGAGCGCAGCGCCCAGCCAGCGCGCTAGGGACGGATGCCGGGATGAACCTCGTCAATGCCTTGCGCGTCGCCGGCTCGCCCGATGCGCAAGGCAAGGGTGTCCTCGTGGTGTTGAACGACGAGATCCATGCCGCCCGCGACGTCGTGAAGACCTCGACCTACCGGGTGCAGACCTTCCGCTCGGCCGATTTTGGTGCGCTCGGCCATGTCGACGGCGACGGAGTGCACTTCTTTCGCATCCCGTCGCGCGCCCACATGCCCGATACCCCCTTTGCTGGCCTCGACCTGACCGGGCTGCCGCGCGTCGACGTTGTCTATTCCTATGCCGGCGCTGACGGGGCGCTGGTCGAGGCCGCCGTCGCGGCCGGCGCGCGCGGCCTCGTCTCGGCCGGCTTCGCCCCGGGGAGCCCGACCCCCGAGCAGCGCGCCGCTTTTGAACGCGCCGCCAAAACCGGGATCGTCGTCGTGCAATGCAGCCGTGCGACGGGCCGCGTTGCCCCGCGCCGCCGGCTGCGCGAAAGCGGCATCGTCGCCGGCGAGGACTTCACCCCGCAGAAGGCCCGCATCTTGCTGATGCTCGCTCTGTCGGCGACCAACGACGTGGTCGAGGTCCAACGCGCGTTCCAAACCTATTAAGATCGCGATTTGCTGGAAGGCGGCACTACCCTCACCCACCAAGCCCTTTGGGCTTGGTCCCCCCTCTCCCCGGCCTTTTACACCCTGGGGGAGAGGGTGGCGAGCGCAGCGAGACGGGTGAGGGTAGGCGACGAAACATGATCGGCTTCGAGGTTCTGGCGCGCGACGGCGCCGCGCGGCGCGGGTGGCTGACGACCGCTCACGGCGCTGTCGAAACGCCGGTATTCATGCCGGTGGGCACCGCCGGCACAGTCAAGGCGATGACCCCCGAGGGGGTAGCGGCGACCGGCGCGCGGATCGTCCTCGGCAACACCTATCACCTGATGCTGCGACCGGGCGCCGAGCGCATTGCCGCGCTCGGGGGTTTGCACCGCTTTATGAATTGGCCGCATGCAATCCTGACCGATTCCGGCGGTTTTCAAGTCATGTCATTGGCGGCGCGCCGGACCATCGCCGAGACCGGCGTCACCTTTCGCTCGCATCTCGACGGCAGCCTCTACGAGCTGACGCCGGAACGGTCGATCGCGATCCAGCACCTGCTCGGCGCCGACATTACGATGGCGTTGGACGAGTGCACGCCGTATCCCTCGCCGCATGAGGCGGTCGAGAGCTCGATGGAATTGTCGATGCGTTGGGCGGAGCGCTCGCGCCGCGCTTTTGTCGAACGGCCGGGGCACGGCATCTTCGGGATCCTCCAGGGCGGGGTCCACCCGGATCTGCGCCTGCGTTCCGCCGCGAAACTGATCGGCATCGGCTTTGATGGCTATGCGGTCGGAGGACTGGCGATCGGCGAGGGGCAGACGACGACCTTCGCGGTGCTCGACGCAACCGTACCATCCTTACCCGAGGACCGCCCGCGCTATCTGATGGGGGTCGGGAAACCCGCCGATCTGGTGGGCGCCGTGGCGCGCGGCATCGACATGTTCGATTGCGTATTGCCGACGCGCTCGGGACGAACTGCACAAGCCTTTACCCGGCGAGGCGTTGTGAACCTGCGCAACGCCCGCCACGCCGAGGACCCGGCGCCGCTCGACCCGGAATGCCAGTGCCCGGCTTGCGCCGGCTACAGCCGCGCCTATCTCCACCATCTCAGCCGCGCCGGCGAGATCCTCGGGAGCATGCTGCTGACCGCGCATAACTTGCAGTACTATGGCGACCTGATGGCCGCGATGCGGGCG
>VAZT01000695.1:2206-3192 GCA_005884825.1 Alphaproteobacteria bacterium | reverse complement strand
CTCTTGATCTGAAAGGCATTGATGACTTCGGCAACGCCGGCGACAATCATTGCCACGCCGACGACGAGCACACTCGCCACTGTAGCCATCGCGATGCTGCCGAGCGCAAAGAAACCGGCAATTGTATAGACGGCGCCCAGGGCAACGATCCAGCCCCACTTGGCACGTAGCGGCGCCATCTCTGATGATGCGGTTTGAGAATTTTGCAGTGTATGCGTAGCGCTTGTCATGACGTCCTCCAATGCGGAAAGCTGTCCGACGCTGCTCTAAGCCTTCCATCCGGATCGTGCCGCTGATCTTTAGCTTCGCGCTCGCAGTCCACCTCAAGCACATCGCACAAGCCGCAATCTCAGAAGGCGATCCGTGTGTCGACTATCACCAACCGTGGTGTTGCAGATGTCGCCAAAGTCCACCCGAATGTGCGAACGCCTTTGATCTAGCTCAAGCCGACGCCGGTCTTCTCAAGGGCCCGGAGAAGCTATTGCGCCCAGGACCGGCATACTGGCGGGTTAGACCTGGAGATTGGCAGCAAGTAAGCCGTCGAGGGTCAAGGTGCGGTCGAGGCGTCCCACCTTGTCCTCGATGCCATCGGCCCGAAGCAGATCGCGCACAGATCCGCGAGCACCGATGATGCGGAGCAAAATACCGCGGTCGGCAAGTTCGGCCTGGAGCTCGCGTAGCATGCGTGAGCCTGCAAGATCCATATATGGCGCGGCGGAGAGATCGCAGACGGCCAGGCGAATGGCCGGAGAATCAGCTTCACGAAGACGCCTGAAGACCGCTTCCCGAACAGAGTCGGCATTGACGTAAATCAGGGATGCTTCGGGACGAAAGGCAAATGCGCTTGTTAGCGGCTCGTTTTCGGGATGACGGGCCAGATCGGAATAGTGGTTGGTGCCCGGAACACGGCCGAGAAACGCAATATTTGGCTGCGACACGCGAGCGAGCAGCAATAGTATCGAGGCCAGCGCGGCAAGCAGAATGCC